>JBNGDT010000001.1:0-4383 GCA_049975305.1 Bacteroidales bacterium
GTTTGAACGGCAAAGATAAATAATTTAGGTGAAAGATTGAGTATTCATTTTTTATATTATAAAATGAGAAATTATTTGGCAGCTACTTCATTCAAAACGTTGATTCTTCCGTCTCAATAGGTAAATACTTTCCAGAGATTACCACGACGGCCTTCTTTGATGTTGATGGTTTTTAAAAGGCGGTCTCCGACGTATATTCTGACAGAAGCTCCTGATTTTGCAAGGCTGCGTGAATTGTCCTGGTTTCTGTTTGAATAATCATGTATAAAACAAGCATACACATCATGTTCATTGACATCAAAACGAACTTTGCCATGGTAATTTGTTTCATAATCATTATCCATTACAGCTACTTTGGCATCTTCCACAGGCTCTCCAGTAACAGCATCCACAAAACGCAATGTCATGCGCTGGTTTTCTTCTTCTTCAAAAGCATCATCAAAGTTATCTTCCATGTTTTCAAAATTATCGTCAATGGATTCCATTTTGTTTTCAATGTCTTACTGGGCTTTGGCACTACCGATAACGAAAAACATCAGGCCAATCAAAATGTAAGTTTTATTATTTACTGAAGTTTTGCACGTAAATATGTAAGATAATCGGGTTTGCAGAAAACACTGTCAGCTGTACATACCAACGTCACTTGTATACTGCATCGAACAGCTACTGCTTTTCTACTTAATATATTTAAAATCCCGACCGAGGTAATATGCATTATCACCGAGCGCTTCTTCGATACGCAACAGTTGATTATATTTGGCAATGCGGTCGGACCGTGAAGCTGAGCCGGTTTTTATCATACCGGTGTTTAGTGCCACGGCCAAATCGGCAATAAAAGTATTTTCAGTTTCTCCGGAACGATGGCTGATAATAGAAGTATAAGCACTTCTATGAGCTACTTCTACAGCCTGTATGGTTTCAGAAAGTGTACCAATCTGGTTTACTTTAATCAGGATTGAATTGGCTACTGAATTCTGAATGCCTCTGACTAGGCGTTTCACATTGGTAACAAACAGGTCATCTCCCACAAGTTGAACTTTATCGCCAATTTCTGCGGTCATTTTGGCCCATCCCTGCCAGTCATCTTCAGCGAGTCCATCTTCAATGGAAATGATGGGATACCTTGTCACCCATTCAGTCCAATACTGCACCATATCGTCGGAGCTCAGTTTTTTATCGTTGGATTTCAGTTCATAGAGGCCGGTATCTTTGTTGTAAAATTCAGAAGCGGCCGGATCAAGGGCAACATACACCTCTTCACCAGGTTTATAACCGGCTTTTTCAATAGCTTTGATTACCACCTCAATAGCTTCTTCGTTGGATTTGAGAGCAGGGGCAAAACCACCTTCATCTCCAACATTGGTGGAATACCCGGCATCTTTAAGGACAGATTTCAGGTGATGAAAAATTTCAACGCCCATTCGGAGTGCTTCAGAAAAGGACACTGCACCGACAGGCATAATCATATATTCCTGAAAATCAATATTGTTATCAGCATGAGAACCACCGTTGAGGATATTCATCATGGGGATAGGCAGGGTATTGGCAGATACTCCACCGATATAGTTATACAGCGGAATTCCATGATATTGAGCGGCTGCCTGTGCAGCAGCCAAAGAGACCCCCAAAATAGCATTGGCCCCGAGTTCGCTTTTATTTTCTGTTCCATCAAGCTGCAACAAGGTTCTGTCAATGTCATTCTGGTTGTCCACAAACATTCCAGTAAGTTCATCAGCGATGGTTTTATTGACATTATATACTGCTTTGTTGACAGATTTACCCATAAAGCGGGTTTTTTCACCGTCACGTAATTCCACAGCTTCATGAATACCTGTGGATGCACCTGAAGGAACAGCCGCTCTTCCCACAAAGCCACTTTCTGTCATAATTTCTACTTCTACGGTAGGATTTCCCCGTGAGTCAAGTATTTGTCTAGCATGAATGTTTACGATTTGTCCCATAGTATTTTATTATTTTCTATAATTGCATAAGAATGAATAAAATAACAAGGTTTTATGCTGCGATACCAGCAATAAATTGCCTAAGATTCGCTTTTGTTTTTAGAGTTTTACTTCATGACATTTGTGTCACCCCCTTCGGGGTTTATTTTATTCTTTTTTCTTATCTTCAGTTTTGTCTTCTTTTTTTGCTTTGGGTTCAGATTTAGCTTTATCTGCTTCATTTTTCTTTTCAGCCGGTTTTTCCTTAGTCTTTGGTTCTGCTGTTTCAGCATCAGCTTCAGTCACTTCCTTTTTAGCTTCAGGTTTCTTTTCCTCAGCCTTTGGGGTTTCTTCCTTTTTTTCTGCACGGGTATCAGATGTAGAATCCGTTTCAGCTTTAGCCTGTGGTTTATCCTCAACAGGTTTTTCTTCGGCTTGTGCTTTAGCGGGACTTTCAGTTTGTTCTGTTATTTTCTTAGCCCCGCCACGGCGACGACCGCCACGTCTGGTGCGTTTCTTTTTGGCTTTTTCATCTTCCTTGGCAGCCAACATATTTTCGTTGTAATCAACCAATTCAATGATACACAACTCTGCGTTATCACCGAGTCGATTTTCAGTTTTCAAAATACGAGTATATCCACCCGGCCGATTTCCAATTTTCACAGCTACATTGCGAAAAAGTTCTGACACTGCATTTTTATCCTGCAATTTCCGAAATACCATTCTCCGGTTATGTGTATTATCTTTCTTTGCTTTTGTAATCAAAGGTTCCACATACTTTTTCAGTGCCTTAGCTTTTGCAGTTGTAGTGTTAATTCGCTTATGCATAATCAGCGATACAGCCATATTACTTAACATGGCATTACGATGTGCAGTGTTTCTTCCCAAATGGTTAAATGACTTTCTATGTCTCATCACAAATCAATTTATTCTTTATCCAACTTATATTTTACAGTATCAATGCCAAATTCCAGATTGAGATCTGCGAGCAATTTTTCAAGTTCAGAGAGCGATTTTTTACCAAAATTTCTGAATTTCAACAGGTCAGTTTTATTATACTGCACCAAATCACCCAGGGTTTCAATATCGGCAGCTTTCAGACAATTGAGAGCTCTGACAGACAAATCAAGGTCAATAAGTTTGGTTTTAAGCAGTTGGCGCATATGAAGTAGCTCTTCATCAAATTCTTCATTTTCCATACTTTCATTCTCATCAAAAATGAATTTCTCATCGCTAAAGAGCATAAAATGTTGGATCAGGATTTTAGCAGCTTCTTTCAGCGCTTCTTTAGGAGACACAGAACCATCAGTGGCAACCTCCAAAATTAATTTTTCGAAATCAGTTTTTTGTTCAATCCTCATGTTTTCGATGGTAAATTGCACATTACGGATAGGTGTAAACACGGAACCAACGGGGATAACACCAATCTCTTCTTCTTCGGGCACATTTTCTTCGGGCAATACATATCCCCTGCCTTTGCTAACGGTAATATCCATTTTCAATGTAACATCAGGTTCCATATGACAGATTTCGAAATCGGGATTCAGGATTTTGAATCCAGTCAGAAATTTACCAATATCACCGGCTTTAAATACATTTTGGCCAGAAACGGTAACGGTCACTTTTTCCCCGTCGAAATCTTTAATTTGTTGTTTAAATCTCACCTGCTTGAGTTGAAGAATAATTTCGGTGACATCTTCAATCACGCCTTTGATAGTAGAAAATTCATGATAAATACCATCAATTTTTATATTGGTGATAGCAAATCCTTCGAGTGATGACAACAGGATCCGTCTGATAGCATTGCCAATGGTAATGCCATATCCGGGTTCAAGTGGTTTAAACTCAAATTTGCCTTTATAATCGTCAGTTTCAATAAGGACGACTTTATCGGGTTTTTGAAAAGGTATAATAGGCATAAATATCAGGGTTATGGATTATTTAGAATATAATTCAACAATTAACTGTTCTTCAATGTTTTCGGGTATTTCTTCCCGCTGAGGCATATTTAAATATTTGCCTGCCATTTGTTGCTGGTCCCATTCCAGCCACGAATATTTACTGTGGTTAGCAGATTCCAGTGATTTAGTAATAACGCTAAGTGCTTTGGAACGTTCCCGCACACCAACAATATCACCGGCTCTGACACGGGCTGAAGGAATATTGACCACCTTCCCGTTCACCACGATATGCCTGTGTGAGACGATCTGTCTGGCAGCCTGCCTTGTTGGGGCAATACCCAGTCTAAACACAACATTATCGAGCCTGGACTCGAGCAACTGAAGCAAAACAGTACCAGTAACACCTTTGGCGCTATTGGCTTTTTTGTAAAGGTTTGAGAACTGTTTTTCCAATACACCGTAAGTATATTTGGCTTTTTGCTTCTCTTTCAGTTGAGTACCATACTCAGATACTTTACGTCTTCTTCTGTCATTCCCATGTT
>JBNGDT010000002.1:0-63009 GCA_049975305.1 Bacteroidales bacterium
TGTGAAATCAGTTTTTCGTAACACACTGATAATAAGACGGATAAAAAAGGGGGGGGTGAAATTTGGTTTTTAGAAAAAAGAGGCTTATATTTGTTTCAAAATACGGCATTGAAAAAAGTAATTTTTAGAGATGCCCTTAATTAAAATAAATGCTTTACTTCCAGCTCCGTTATTCGGAATAATTAGTTCCCAGTTTTTCAACAGGTAATTTTCGATTATATTGATAGACAAATATAGCTATATTTTTTTATAGCTACGAAGACACATCTTTTTTGTTTAAAAACATGATTATTTTGTTTATTCAGGCTTGATTTTTGCATTCAAAAGGGGGTTTAAAAATTATGCATAACATGAAAAAGTTAATTTTAGGTCTATTATTTGTGTTTTTTACCGGAATGCTGTGTTCACAAACGGTTTTTGTTTTTGATGAAACCACAAAAAAACCCATCGCTAATGCCGGCATCGTTAATTTCAGTGAAATACATTCCGTCATTACCAATCAACAGGGAAAAGCCTCGCTGGATGGTTTTTCTGAAAAAGACAGTTTGTTGTTTCAGCATGCCTCCTACCAAAGCCGGTTGCTCAGGATATCCGAAATCAAAGAAATGGATTACCAGGTGCCAATGTACCTCAGTGTCATAAAATTATCAGAAACCGTGATATCCGCTAACCGCTGGGAGCAAGAAAGAGAAGAGGTTCCCATGAAAATTGAGGTTATCTCACCCACAGACATAAGCATGATGGAACCGCAAACCAGTGCCGATATGCTGGCAGGGAGCGGCCATGTTTTTGTGCAAAAATCGCAACTTGGCGGGGGGTCCCCGATGATACGCGGTTTTGCCACCAACAAAGTACTCATTGTTGTAGATGGCATCAGGATGAACAATGCCATTTACCGTCATGGAAATCTACAGAATGTGCTGTCAATTGATCCCAATGCATTGGAAGGCAGCGAAGTGTTATTTGGTCCCAGCTCTGTCATTTATGGCAGCGATGCCATCGGCGGGGTGATGGATTTTCATACGCTGAAACCCGCGTTTGCACAATCGGATACCATGATATTCGATGGTAAGTCTTTGCTCAGGTATCATTCTGGAAACAATGGGAAAACCGGCCATTTTGATGTGAACATTGCAGGGAAAAAATTCAGTTCCCTGACATCCGTTTCATACGCTGAGTTTGGAGATTTGCACATGGGCACAAACGGGCTGTCCGAAGACCTGGATAAATATTATCTGCATGATTTGTATGTAACGGAAGTAGATGGACAGGATTCTGTTGTTCCCAACAAAGATCAGCACCTTGCGAGAAACTCAGGATTTAATCAGGCCCATTTATTACAAAAATTTGCGTATAAACTGAATGAAAATGCGCTGTTGAAATACAATTTTTATTACAGCACAACATCTGATGTTCCCCGTTACGACCGCTTGATTCAAAAATCAGGTGGGAACCCCAAATATGCAGAATGGTATTATGGCCCGCAAACATGGATGGCGCATAGCATTGGTTTGGAATTGAGCAAGAAACAGAAAGCCTGGGATGAAATGAAAATTCAGGCTGCTTACCAGGATTATGAAGAAAGCCGGCATGACCGTAAATTAAGGTCAGAAATGCTGCGTCACCGTACGGAAAACCTGAAAATCGGGAATATTAACCTAGACGCCATAAAAAAATTTGATGGGCAACATGCCTTGTATTATGGCCTGGAAGCCGGAATAAGTAAAGTGTTCTCAGATGCTTACAGGGAAAACATTCATTCTGATGTCACCGAAGACATTGCCAGCCGGTACCCTGACAATTCGGATTACAGCCATGCCGGGTTGTACCTTAGTTATCGTTATTTATTGAATCCCCAATGGACATTCACCACAGGTGCCAGGCTCAATGGGGTGTATGCCTATTCGCCTTTCGACGACAGGTTTTATGAATTTCCGTTTTCACAGATCACAATACGCTTGCTTGCTCCGAATTTTATGGCCGGGGCGGTATATAAACCCGAGCCGGAAACCCAATTGTGTCTAAACCTGGGATCAGGTTTCAGGGCCCCAAACATTGATGATATGGGAAAGGTTTTTGATTCTGAACCGGGATCGGTAGTTGTTCCCAATGATGATTTGCAACCCGAATACGCATGGAATGCTGACATTAACATCAGCAAAACCTTTAGCGAAATTCTAAGGATTGAAGGAGGTGCATTTTATACCATCCTTACCAATGCCATGGCTAGGGATGATTACCAGTTTGGAGGACAGGACAGCATCATGTATGATGGAGAATTATCCCAGGTACAGGCCATACAAAATATTGGCATGGTGGATGTGTATGGTTTTAATGGTGGGATATACGCTGATATCACCAAAAACATTAATGTAAAATCATTATTAACAAAGGTGTACGGTTATGACCATGATGAGAATCCATACAGGCATGTGCCTCCCTTATATGGCAGCACACATGTGATTTTCAGATCAGGACAGCTAAGCATTGATGCTTCGGTAAATTACAATGGAGAAATATCGCCTGATGAGCTCAGCCCTGAAGAGCATGACAAAACTTATATGTACGCTGTGGATGAATCTTATGCCGGGAAACAATCAGAGTTGCCGGAAAGCAACCAATTTAACCCGGAAGGATTGTATGCACCTTCCTGGTACGCAGTAAATCTAAAATTGTTCTACGCCATGAATAAAAACCTGGTGTTTTCTGCAGGGGTGGAAAATCTGACCGACCAGTTGTATCGAACTTATTCTTCAGGCATCCCTGCCTTAGGACGTAGTTTTATATTATCTTTGCGGGGTACTTTTTAACAATAAAATTAAAAGAGTTCATGTCAAAGCTTTCGATATACAGCCAGTTGGTTGCTATGCTTACTTTTGTGTGTGTATGTACTGTACATGCCGGTGGTGTTGTTGATGGTGATATAAACGGAACTGCAAGTGAAAAAGAGCCTTGTAAAATTACACTGCCGGACAGCATGGTTAACAACACGCAAAATTTATATGATTCATTGATTGTATCCGGTTTGGAACAGGAAGTACAGGGAGAAAAAGCATTCAGTGCGTATGAAGCAAGTCACAATGATTCACTGATAATAAGCAGGCTTGAAAAACTGTCCAGGAGAACAGAAATTCCTTTGACTTACCACCCATCCGTAAAAGCATATATTCAGGCTTACGGGTTGCGGAACCCCCAAAAGATTTCCCGTATTTTGGGACGATCGGCTTTTTATTATCCCATTTTTGATCATTATTTAAACCAATATAATTTACCCCCCGAGCTCAAACATCTGGCATCAGTGGAATCATCGCTGGATCCCCTGGCTGTTTCAAAAAGCGGAGCAGTGGGGCTCTGGCAATTTCTGCCGGGCGCTGCAGGTTTGTTTGATTTGCAAATGGATGCGTGGGTGGATGAAAGGAGTGATCCGCATAAATCTACGGATGCAGCGTGTAGGTACTTGTCGTATTTGTACAGAATATTTGGAGATTGGCACCTGGCAATGGTAGCATACAACGGAGGCCCGGGGGCCATTCAGAAAGCCATGGCACGTTGTGGGGGTGAAACCAATTACTGGGAAATACGTCATAAGCTGTCAAAACAAATGCAAAGCTATGTTCCGGCTTTTATCGCTATGAATTATGTATTGCATTATCACAGGGATTTTAATATTAAACCAGCAGTCCCGGTTTGTTACTATCATCAGACAGATACACTGCTAATTAAGCAGAAAACATCACTTGATCGCGTTGCTGAAGTATTGGACATTGATAATACAATAGTCAGAAGTCTGAATCCGGTGTACAGGCAGGGTATCATTCCTGAAAATGATAAAGGCTGTGTTTTGGTTTTACCACGGGCAAAAAGCATTGCTTTTATTTTAAATCAGAAAATCATTACAGGGGAACAGTTTATTCCGGAGAAAAAGGTGATCAACGAAACCAAAGATAAAGCCATCACTTATATAGTACAAAAAGGCGATTCGTTGCATAAAATAGCCATTGAGCACAATTGCACGATACAAGACATCAGGCGATGGAATAATTTTCCTGAAAATAAACCCTTGTATTATGATGAAGAGATAGTGTTGTATGTGGAATAAACAAAGATGGTTGTTGCCTTCTTTAATTTTAATATAGTGTCAAGTTAATCCTAATCTGACGCCCCAAAGCTTGCCCAGCGACAGACGGGTTTTGTTGTTTTTCGTTTTTTCTTCATAAATGTTTATCAGATTTCCCCTGTTGATTGTCTTTAACAAATAATCTTCACAGCCTGTTTCCATCATTACCATGCATCCAACTGCGATGGAAGCTGTTCAATAAAACCTGTGTAGTCATCTACGCCTGATTGTTTTTGTAAAGCATCCACCCATCCTCCATACATAGGATTAGGTAAAATAATAAATTCCGTTCCGAATTTATGTTTCATTTCCGCAATTTTATTCATTCCAAGGTCTTTACCCCTGTTGACCCATTGGTTACTGAAATCACCAAGGTTATCTCCTACAAATAAAAGCACATCATAGTTTTGAATTATCTGTTTACGACGTTCTGTTTTATCGCTTGTGGATGATTTTAGCAGAAAATGATCAGGCCGGATTTCGGGAAAACCAAGATTTTCCATGTTTGTGATGGTTGATTGCAGCTCATTTTCCATTCGGTTGGAAATATAAAATATTTCAACGTTGTTGTTGTGTGCATAGGTCAAAAACTCAATTCCTCCCGGAAGGGCTGCAGCCTCAGCTCTGTCAGTCCATTGTTTCCAGAAATCAGGTGAATATTGTTTCCCTGTTTGAATCATTTTAACCTGAAACGGGCTGTTATCTATCAGGGTTTCATCAATATCCAGTACAATGGCATTTGGTTTTTCTGAACTGTCTGTGTTGATTTGCTTTTCAAGCGCTATTGTAGCGAAGTTAAAAGCCTGATAATAACAAGCAGCTTGTTCTGCTGATTTTTGATACCAGGCAGTGGCCATTACCAGGTGTTCATTGTTTGATTTTTTGTTTTCACCGGAGGATTGTGTTGGTTCATCCTGACAACTCAGCAAGATGACACCTAAGCAGGCAATTAAAAGGATGTTTTTCATTTTTCAGATCTTAAAATTTATAAAGCTAAAGATAGAAATTATTTTTCATACATAAAACGATGAAAAAAGATAAATAGATAAATAGATAAGTTAAAAACAAAAAACCGTTGCAATTTACCATGAATTACAACGGTCAGGAAATGCCAATAAAGCTACCTTATTTAATGAAGCTTATGCGTTTTGTTATAGTTTGGCTTTCGGTTGAAATATCAATAAGGTACATTCCGGATTCCGCTATATGAATCAGCTTGTCGAGTTCAATTTTTTGATATCCTTTATTACCCTGAATGCTTGTTTTACCGATGGTTTTTCCAAGCATATTATAAAGCCTGATGTTGACCTCAGATGATTCTACCAGGGAAAAAGCCATGTTAATATGATCAGAGGTTGGATTTGGAAAAACAGAGGCTTGGTTAATTATTTCATGATTTTTGATACCTACATTTGTAGAATAATCAATTGTAAATCCTCCTCCAACATCATCATCAGAATCAGCAAAAAACTGCAAAAACACGACAGGGGCGTCGATGATTAATTCAGTAGGCGTATTGGTGGCATTAAATTTTTCCACCAGATCGCCGACATCATTTCTATATACGTCCAGATAATCCATAGAACCCCCTAAATCAAATTCAGTAAAATCAAGATATATGTTTTCAGCATTGTCCGGTTCGATATACCATGAGCATACAGTGGATTTTTTGTAGTTACATGGACCACTTCCATCACTGACTGTTCCGGTAAGTGAAGTATAAGAGAGCCCTGTTTTGCAATAATAAGAATTGAAACTAACATACCATCCTTCTGCAGTAGTACTGCCATCAGTTAGAAATTCAATGAGAAGATTTCCGTAATGGGCCTGAACAGAGGATGTGGGTATGTTATCCATATCAAAAGTTTCCAGCAATGGGGTTTCTGTAGTTTCGCCGTCATAGATATGTATCACATCACCATCGGCAAGATCAAATTGTTCAAAATTTAAGGTAATGATCTGTCCACAATCGGGAGATATCAGATATTGGCAGCTTATGTTATTCTGGTAATCTTCACTAGCACTCCCATCACCAAAAGCACCCTGATGAGAAATGATGTTTTTTGTTCCCGTGCAGTACTCCGGATAATTATCTTTAGGGTAAATGTTTTTAACAACCTGTTGATTGAAAACAAAGTTGTTTTCAGGACCACCAGGGGTAGCTGTTGATGTCAGATCATCAAGGGTATAATAGCCGTTGCCGACACCACCCCAGCCCCAGTTCATGTGAAACTCATCTTCCATGTAGCCATCGCAATTCCAGGCATGTCCTGATTCGGTAGAAGAGCCTGAATATACCATGGGATATTTATTGTCAAGCTGTGTGCGAAGAATATCTTTGTATTGTGTATCTGTATAATTGTCCTTGTTGATCAATTGAATGGATTCATCATACTTGAAATAATCTTTCAGAGCGGTAACTATCTTTTCGGTTTGGCTTCCCGATCCGTTAGGCCCCCAGTACATTGATACAGCTACTCCAATATGAAAATTTATTTTTGCCAGTTCATCATTTAATCCATTGCCTTGGAGAGGGATTCCAGCCCAATTATATGTTTGATTAGCAAAATTTATTGTAATTGTACCATACCCGCCATTGGCCCAATTGGAATGGGTTTTTGATCCTGTTCCGGTTTCAGGGTAATCCCAGTGTTTCATCACTTGTCCCATGGCAGTAGCAACACAACCCACAGGTACATGTCCCGCTATGCCATCGGGGTCTTCAGGGCACATTTGGTTGTATGGGTATCCCTGGTTCCATGTTGTCAACAGGAGTGGTTCCACATTTCTTAAGGTTTTAATGCCTTTTTCCGGTGTGTAATCAATAAGGGATTGCCATTGTTCTGATGTTTTTTTGTCAGCTTTAATGTTATTGTTTGCAATGTAGGCAATTTGATTGGCATACCAGTCTAACATGTCGGCCTGTCCTGGGTGCATATTTCCGGCATTAAACGCACCTTTAAATGCATAGGCAAGTACCGGTTTGGCTCCGTCATCGGCAGACACAAGGATAAAACCCTGGTTGTCGTTAATGTCAAATGCATAATAGGTTGTGTGTGCTTCCTTATTATTTACAGATACAAGGCTTAAGTTAATATCAGCATACTCGATGCTTTTCACTTGATTTACATGCTGATAAAAAAAGTTTTTTGCTACTTTTTCAGCCAGCTTCCGTGGCACTTCTTTGGCGTTCACGAATCCAATTCCTGCAATAATAAGAAGAAGAATCAATAAAAATTTAATTTTCATAATAAAAAATATTTGGTTTATACTCAAATTTCACTGTTACATACAGACGCTGTTTTGTCTTATTTTGTTGCATATACAAAGGTAAATTAAACATAATCAATATTATAATGCAGGCCTATACTTTCTTTTCTTGCCTGTGCCATTTTAATAATAAGGTACCCTACATTGATCAGGTTACGAAGCTCGCAAATTTTTACGGTTAATTTTGATTTTTTGTACAAATCTTCATTTTCACGGTAAATGATTTCCAGTCTGTCAAGAGCGCGTTTTAGCCTGAGATTGCTTCTGACAATGCCCACATAGTTGCTCATGATTTCCTGGGTTTCTTTCCATGATTGTGTTATTAAAACCATTTCTTCGGCAGGTATGGTTCCTTCATCGTTCCATGGTGGTATATTTTTCATCCACGACAATTCAGAAATTATGGATAAACTGTGTTTAGCTGCTCTATCGGCAAAGATCACAGCTTCAAGCAGGGAGTTTGAAGCCAGCCTGTTGGCCCCATGCAATCCTGTATAGGTAGTTTCTCCTGCAGCGTACAGGCGATGAATGGAGCTTTCACCATTTTTGTCCACAGCTATACCTCCACACAGGTAATGGGCACTTGGTACAACAGGAATAAATTCTTTTGCAGGATTAATGTTATGTTTTATGCATTTTTGGAAAATATTGGGAAATTTTTCCCTGAACGTTTCTTCATTTATATTGGTAGCATCAAGATAAACATGGTCAGAACCTTGTTCTTTCATTTTTCGGTCGATAGCCCTGGCAACAATATCCCGTGGAGCCAACGATCCCCTTGAGTCATATTTTTCCAAAAATTTGTTGCCCTTAATGTCCCGGATAATAGCACCTGAACCGCGGATGGCTTCGGTAATTAAAAAAGAGGGTGTTTCATTTGGGTTATAAAATGCGGTGGGATGAAACTGAACGAATTCCATGTTTTTTATTTTTCCTTTGGCACGGTAAGTCATGGCGATACCATCGCCTGTTATTACAGGCGGATTGGTGGTTGATTTATACACATTTCCACATCCGCCCGTTGCCAGCAGTGTGATTTTTGCCAGCATGGTATATATGGTATTGTTGCGTTTGTCAAAAACATAGGCCCCGTAACATTCTGTATCCGTATGGTTGTGTTTTACAAGTTTGCCAAGGTGATGTTGTGTAATCAGGTCAATGGCAAAAAAGTGTTCATAAACTGCAATGTTGGGATGTGCTTTAACCTGCCTGATCAGTGTTTTTTGTATTTCTTCACCCGTATTGTCTTTGTGATGTAATATCCGTTTTTCGGAATGACCACCCTCTTTGTGCAGGTAGTATTTTCCGGATTTGGATTTATCAAACTGAGCTCCCCATTTAATAAGATTTTTTACTTGTTGAGGTCCCTCTTTAATGACCAAATTAACAATCTCTTTATCGTTGAGGTATTGCCCGGCATCAAGGGTATCGTGAATGTGTTTATCAAAACTGTCCGGCTTGTAAGTTACAGCGGCGATACCGCCTTGTGCATAAGCTGTGGATGTATCATCAATGCTGGATTTGGTTACTATGCAAACAGATTTGTTGGGGGCTACTTTCAACGCAAATGTTAGTCCGGCAATGCCTGATCCGATAATTAAGAAATCTACTTTTTTTTCCATAGGAAAAATCAGAATAAAAATAAATTCAAATATAAACAATAAATTCAGGAAAAAAAATAAACTTTGCAGAACAATTGTTTATTAAGATTATTTTAAAGGATAATACATTATGAATAAAGAAAACAATAATTTGGTTACCCTTGCATTATTCAGATACGCATACAGGGCAAACATATTACAATCCATTTTGAAAGAAGCTGGCATAGAATCTGTGGTTACAACTTCATCTGTGTTTAAGCAAATAGACTCTATTAAACTACAGGTAAATCAAAAAGACCTTTCTGAAGCCCGCCGTATTTTACAGGAAAACATGGGTATGTTTGAAACTGATGACATTGAAGAACTGTAAGCATTTGATAAACAAGCGCAGATAATCACAGCATTTGTTTTAATTCTGCAAGGCGTTTTTGTTTTTCAGGCTCTCGTGTTTTTCTTGCAGTGGCAGTGAAAAACCGATGTTTTTCCATGAATTTTATTTGCATTTTATTCCATTGTTCAATGGTGCCGATTTTGTTTCGTTCAAACAATTCACGGAAAAAGTTTTGTGACATGGGAATAAAGTCGGGTCGTCCAAGGTAATCTAGGTCTGCATCACAGATTATTTCTTCCAGTTTGTTTTTAGGCTTGGGCGGCATTTTAGTAGCCATGATGAGTTCACATATTTTATCAATTTGATTTTTGTTATATTGATAAGTAGGCAGGGTCTTTTGTGTCAGTTCAACCCCTTTTTCCTCATGGTGGTCATAGCTTATAAGGTAGCCTGTGTCATGCATAAGTGCAGCCGTTTTTAGCAATAGCATTTCTTCATCGCTAACCCCTTCGTTGCGTGCTAACATTTCGGTTTGGTAATATACATTAATAGTATGTTTCAGGTTATGATAATACAGGTTTTTGGGCAAATTCTTTTCGAGTTTTTCAAATATATCATTCTGCAGGTCCTGTAGCCGTACCAACTGAGTTTTAACAATAAAATCATGATTAGGCACCAGCCTATTTTGGTCCTTTGCAAGTTTAGGCAAAATGCCTTTTACAAAATACATATCCATGTCGCTTTTGTTTTTAAATGCTGTTTTTCCCCTGTACATACATTCAAAGAAATCTTTTACATGGGAATAGGTGGTTGAGGATATATTGACCTGAAAAATTTCACCGTGAGATTCCATTCTGCTGGCGATATTGACGGTATCACCCCAGATATCATAGGCCAGTTTTTGTGTTCCGACAACGCCTGAAATAACAGGCCCTGTATGTATGCCAATGCGGATTTGAAAATTGACTTTATCTTCTGATGAAGATTGTTTCACCACATCTTGCATTTCCAAAGCTGCAAGTACAACTTCAATGGGGTTGGTGCTGTTCTGATAAGGAATGCCACCGGCACACATGTATGCATCACCGATTGTTTTTATTTTTTCAATGTCAAATTTTTCAATGATCTGATCAAAAGATTTAAAAATCTTATCCAGCATTTTAATAAGCGCTTCGGGACGGGTCTCTTCTGCAATTTTTGTAAACCCCTGTATATCTGCAAATAAAACAGTGACCATTTCATATCTTTTCGAAGTGGCTTTTCCTTTTTCCGTAATTTCCTGTATGGTGGATTTTGGTAAGATTCTGTTTACAAGCCATTCTGTCTGTTCTTTTTGTTTCAAAAGCTCTTCGGTTCTCGATGCAATGATCTTTTCCAGTCGGTATTTGTCTTTAGCATGTTGATATGATCTTCGCATAACCAGCATGTACACAAAGCTTCCCATTACAGATATGTAAATAATAAATGCAAACCATGTCAAATAAAAAGGCGGTTTTATGGTAAAGGAGAATTGAGTGATTTCCGTGACCTGGCCATAATCATTTTTTGCCCTGACCTGGAAAGTATATTCTCCGGCTGCCAGGTTTGTAAATTCTTTGAAAGTTTCTGAACTGTACTCTGACCAGTTTTTTTGTAAGCCCAAAAGCCTGGTTTGATATTTAATATCTTCACTGGTTTGATAAAAAGGAGCTGTGTATTCAAACCTGATGTTTTTTTGTTTGTAATGAAATGTGTAAATCGGGTTTTGTATCAGAAAAGGCGTTATCAATCCATTTTTTAGTAAGATACTGTCCTGATTAATGGTTATGTTCCGTATGATACAATGGTTTATTTTTGTTTTTTCCAGCTCTATATCGCGTTGATATCTTATTATGCCATTCAGGCTGCCAAACCAAACAGTGTTATCTTCTGTGAAAATACATTCAATGGTTTTATTTGAAATCAGCTGAAAAGGAAATAATTGTTGTTTATATGCTTTGTCTTTACCTTGATACAAGGCCACTCCTGTTTGTTTTTTATAGTTGTTTGTGTCCCCACTGCTAAACCACAAGTTCCCGGAAGAATCTTCATGAATGGGATAAATCCATCTGCTTGATTGGGTAAAATCAAACCCCAACAATTTATCGGGTACAAACTCAGCTTCTTGTTTGATTCTGTAAACTCCCTGATAGGTTGAGAACAAAATCCCGTTAAGTGTATTATATACATCAATCCAATCAAAGTTTTCAGGCAGGCCAAAACCTTTTTGTATTTGTATAACAATAGGATCAAGTTGGTTAGGTTCCGAAAACTCTACCCTGAAAACTCCATCGTTATTTGACCCCAGCCATAAATTCCCGTTTATATCTTCGGCGATAGTACGTATGGAATTATCCAAATTATGAATTTTGCCTGTAACATTGAGATTGCCGTTTTCCAGTTGCTTTGCAATTCTTAACCCATCAGAGCAGCTTATGTACAATTGATTCTGAAAGAACTGAGATTTTTTAATGGTTTCTATATTCAGATCAAGTAACTGTTGTGCGCTATCACCATTTATCTGGTATATTCCGTAATCAGTACATGCATAAAAGTATTTCCCAATGCAGACAAGATTTTTTACACGGACATTAAGGTTTTTTATTTTTTGAAATATGGTTTGATCACAGTCAATACTTTTTTTAAGAGTATCCTGTATCAGGCTGGTTTCTGCAGTATAAACTCCCTGATTTGTGCTGTAATAAAGTTGGTCATTAAATTTATTGATGGCAAGAATGGATAAATTGAGACGCTCATCACCGATATAATATGTAAATGGTGAAGACAGTTCAATGTAGCTAATGCCATTAAAGGTAGTAGCCCAGAGTTGATTATCAATATCAAAATGCATGTCAGTGACATGATTATCTGCAAGCCCTGATGCTTTGTTTAAATGAAACACCAGTTGACCCTGTTTGTTAATGATAAAAATGCCGTTGATTTCCGTTGCTGCCAGCAGGTATTTGTTCTTGTAATTGACAAGTTTGGTTGTTTTTGCTTCATCCAGCAAATTATCAACATGGGTATGTTTTCTAGTTAGTTTGTTGTTACTGATCTCATATAAGCCCACGCTTCTTTTAGGCTTTAAGATAAGTTTGTTATTAAAAACACACAAACTGGTTATTCCATCGTATTTAAACGGGTCTGCTTCAGGAATACGTTTAAATTGTTTATTGTCATATTGATATAAGCCCTCTCCACTAGCCCATAAATACATTTGCTTTTTTGTTTTAAATACCTTGATTTTATTTTTAAACTGTTTATAGCAAGTCAATTTGTCATTTGCATATCTGAACAGACATGTATCGGAAACAAAAAAGACTTCTCCGCAGAATGCCACAACTGTATGTATTTGAGGAATAACCCCAACATTATTGTCAACAATGGAAACAAATTCCGTTCCCTTGCGTGTGTTTTTTAAATATCCAACCTGATTATAGCCCCCCACAAATATTTGTTGTGAACAATCGATGTCCATATGGGGAACACCTGTAAAACGAAGAATGTTCCAGTTTGTATTATCATAATCCAGAATGCCATTTGTATTGCTGAAATACATCACCCCGTTTTCAGCTTGAAGCGCTTCATAATTTTGACTTTCATATCCGTAATCGTTAGATTTAAAATTTGTTATCTTTGGCACGCCTAAAAGATTTTCCTGAGCTATTACAAAAGAAGTGCTCATGGAATGAAAAAGTGCAGCATTACAAATGGCGATTAAAATAAAAAGTAATTTATTGCTTTTGAACATATGAATAATTAACTTAATTTAGTATTTTTATAAAATTTAGTAAATGTAACACAAATTAATCAATTATGAAAAACAGGGAAAAAATTGTTATTGTCACTTGGGATTTTACAGAAGTTTCTGAGGCTGCTCTCTTGCATGCAGAGCGATATACAAAGGCTGCAGGAAGCAGAGTTCATGTAGTACACATTTGTGGTAAAAAAGATAACGAACAGGTATTGAAAGAAAAAATTGAGAAAGAGATTGCCGGAATAAACCTTTCCGGTTCTACTCCCATTGATGTTGTGGTTAAGAAAGGCAGCATATACTCTTCCATCAATAAATACACAGAAGAAGTAAAAGCTGAGCTTGTCATCATGGGAACACATGGCATTATTGGTTCTCAAAAACTGTTCGGGAGCAAGGCCTTGAAAGTAATTGTTGGGTCGAAGGTCCCTTTCCTGACGGTTCAACAGAAACCTGTTCGTGAATTTAAAGAAATGGTTTTGCCTTTTGACAGCGATATGGAAGGCAGGGAAAAACTTAGATGGGTAATGTATTTTGCGAATAAATATAATCTTACGATCAGAATACTGAAAAAAATATCATCCATTAAAGACGTACAGAAAACCATCAATAACAACGTTGCATTTGCAAAACGTATCCTGGATGAATATGACATTCCATACAAAGTGGATATTGAAACCAACACAAAAGAATTTCACGATGAAGTGGTGAATTTTGCTGAAAAAAACCGTTGCGGCCTGATTATGGTAATGACAACTAAAAATATTGACTGGACAAGTTATTTGTTCGGTGCTGAAGAACAAAAAATCATTGCAAACAAGGCTAAAATTCCGGTTATATGTGTTAATCCAAGAGAAGACCTGCATAAACCAGTTTATTTTAATTCATAGTCTTAAAATACCCAGCAGGCTCTCTCCCCTTGTCTGAATTATAGTTGTGATGAAACATCCATGAGAAAAAGAATTAACATACCCGTCCATTATCATTGGTTGTAATGAGTTGAATTAACATTTGTGAAATAATTTGGAGGTTACATCTGACCGTTGAAAATAAAAATAACCAGATGAAACAAAAAAATATCCTATGGATAGTATTATCCGGCTTAGTGTTAGTGATTTTGCTTGTGGTGATATATTTAACCAGCCTGGAAAATAAAAATACAAACATAAGTAAAAGCATAAGCCTTGTGCCTGTGGATGTCAACATGCTGATAGAAATAAGTGATCCCACCAGGTTGATTGATTTTCTTCAAACTCAGCCCGTATTTTGGCAGGATTTGTTAAACGTCCCGGCGTTTGATAAATTAAACCATGATATGTTATGGCTGGACAGCATGTTGTCAAATCATGATGTTCTCAATGAGTTGTTTTCCAGAAATAGTTTGATCATATCCATACATGATATAGGGAAGCATAAGCTTGGGTCATTATTTATCCTTGGAATTCCTGATAACATCAAAGATAAATCCGTTTTGCGCGAAATTGAAAATTTGGCAAAAAAAACAAACCTCCGGGAGCGGATGTATGAAAACATTAAAGTTTATGAGCTTCAAACAACCTCTGAAAAACATTATTCATACAGTATCTTTAAAGGAAATTTATTTTGGAGCGACAATCCCTTGTTGATTGAGGATGCCATAAGGCAAAGCGACATGGAAACATCAATTCTGAAAGACAAGGATTTTAAAACGGTATATGCTACCGCAGGAAAAAAAGAACTGGCCAATGTATATATTAACCTGGCCCACCTGAATCATCTTGTAAGCCCTTTTTTAAAATCCGGTATTGAGGAACATCATCCGGCATTGAAAAATTATGCATCGTGGATTGAACTGGATATGAGCTTAAGCGAATCCCTGATCAGCCTCAATGGTTTTGCTATTGCTCCGGATACTACAATGAATTACCTCAGGCACATTAAAGATCAATCAGCCATCAGCAATGAATTTGAATCCGTGTTGCCTGAAAACACAGCTTTGTTTTATGTAATGGGGCTTGATGACATTAAAAAATTCTCTTCCTTTCGTCGTTCATACCTTGATAAATACAAATATACCAGGTATTATAATGAACAAATAACGCAACTAACTGAAACATGTGGGTTCAATGTAGAAGATGCTATTTTTCCCATTGTGGATAATCAGGTATGTTATGCACTTTCCAATATTAATCAACTCGACATTTTTCAAAACAGCTATGTCCTGATCAAAACAAAATCCAGAGCAAAAGCAGAGCAACATATCCGTAATTGTCTCCAGGATTATGCTAATCATACACAACAAAATGTTTCTGAATACATTAGTAAAATGGAAATGGATGCTGCAAATGATTTTACTGTGTACCGAATGCCTGTTGGGGATTGGCCTGAAGTGATGTTCGGTAGCTTTTTCAGAAATTTTCAACCAACGTATTGCAGTGTACTGGAAAACATTGTGGTGTTTGCGCCATCAAAATCGGCATTGCGTAAGCTATTGAATAATTATTTGCTGAACCGGACCATTAATAAAAATAATAATTACCAGGATTTTAAAAAAAATCTGTCCAGAGAATGTCAGGTGTTTTTTTACCTAAACAGCAACCTTGCTTTTTCATGGATGCATAATTTGTTGAATGAAAATTATCAAGGCAAATTCAAAGCAAATGAAAACGTGATTAAAAAACATCAACATATTGCACTACAACAAATAATAAGTGATAATATGATATACCATAACCTTGTTATTAAGCATTCAAATTACCAGGATGATAAACCTCATACCATTTGGGAAAGCCGCCTTGATACATGTATTCGTAGTAAACCAACACTAGTAAAAAACCATTATACAAATTCAACAGATTCAAAGGAAATTATTGTACAGGATGTGGGTAATAATATTTACCTGATTAACCACAAAGGGCATGTATTGTGGAAATTACCACTGGATGAACAAATTTTGGGTAAAATTTATCAGGTTGATGCTTATAAGAATGGTAAGCTGCAATATTTGTTTAACACAAAAAATAAAATATACCTTATTGACAGGCGGGGAAACCATGTGGAACGTTTTCCTATCAATTTGCGATCACCGGCAACCTGTGGTCTGGCTTTGTTTGACTATGACAATACCCTTGATTACCGGATACTGATTCCATGTGCAAACAAAGAAGCTTACCTATATAATATTGAGGGCAATTTGGTTTCAGGATGGGAATTTAAAGGTTCGGAATATCTTGTCAGGCAAACACCCAAACATTTTCGTCATGAGAATTATGATTATATTGTGTTCAGTGATAAATACAGAATTTATATTTTAAACCGAAAGGGAGAAACCCGCGTGCAACCAAAATACCACTTTCAAACATCTACAAATAACAGTTTTTATTTTGAAAAAAATGAGAATAAGGCTACATCCTGTTTTGTAACAACAAAAAATACGGGTACTATTATGCGAATATATTTAAACAATCTGGTAGATTCCCTGCATATTAGAAAATACAGCGATGAACACTATTTTATGTTTGAAGACCTGGATGCTGATGGTGTTAAAGACTATATCTTTCTTGATGGCAATAAGTTAGAGGTGTATAGCCAGGGATTATCGATGATTATGACTTATACATTTGAAAATGAAATTACCGAAGCCCCAAATTATTATGTGTTTTCATCAGACAATCGTAAAATAGGTGTGACAGATTATGACAACGAAATGATATACCTTATCAACGCTGATGGAACTTTACACCCGGGTTTCCCGTTAACTGGTAAAAGCCCGTTTAGCATAGCATACATGGCTCCTGACAAAATATATTTTAATCTTTTTGTTGGAGGCAAAGATAATTTTTTATACAATTACCAAATTAAATAAATTGATATGAAACGACATCGAATAGTTATTATCCCAGGTCTTATCATTGTTCTCATGTTGATAATGCATGCCTGCATAAAAGACAATTTTGATTTTGATAAACTGACAAATGAAGTACACTGGAAACCCAGTCTGGCTGTCCCTATAGCTTATGGTAGCCTGCACATAATTGATGCCATTGAGGCTTATGATACTGTCGGCAGGCTGCAGGTGAATAATGAAGGTTTTTTGTCTCTGATGTATTTTGAAACGGTTGAATCCGATACCGTATCAAAAATAATGGAAATTGGTAATCAGCAGTTGTACGTTAATATTCCAGCATCGGGTGTGGACTGGACCGGATTTAACACCGGTGATCACATGACTGTTAGCCGATCCTATGATCTGCATTTTGATCTGTTTAATGATGAAGCTGAGCTGGACAGTATCTGGCTTGATCAGGGGTTCTTAAACATGGGAGCGGTTTCTTCGTATCAGCATGCAATTGAGTTGGTTATGACGTTACCCACCGTGACAAAAGACGGATCTCCATTTTCCCGTACCTTGAATTTGTTACCCTATGGCAGTTCAGATGAGGACATGAATAATGATATGGATGGATACAATGTTGACATGACCCAGACAGCACTTGGATTCAATGAAATTCCTATTGAGCTTGAAATAACCTTTGTGCATTCAGGAGGCTCCAATACCGGAGATCTGGAATTTCAGGTGGACTTGTTAAATCCCGACCACGAAGCCATGTTTGGATACTTTGGATACAATACACTGATTTTTCAAAGTGGTAAAATTGATATTGACCTTTTTGATCCCGGCGATAATTGGGATATAGATGATTTTAAATTTGAAGATCCACAGTTCAAAGTTTATTATAAAAATTCGTATGGCATTCCTGCAAATTTTTATTTTGATTCGGTAATAGCTCACTCCGCTTATTTTGATGAAACGTATGATCTGGTTGATTATGGTGCAGGATTACCAATGGATTCAACCGATCCTTACAATATTACTTACACTCAATATTTTGGTACGTTTATCGAAGATAGTTTGATACTGGATAAAAATAACAGTAACATAAGCGAGATAATTTCACGCCGGCCTGCCTGGTTCAAATTTGTTGCTCATGCCCACACCAACCCATCCGGTGATGCAGGACATAACAATTTTGTTTGGGACGATTCAAAATTCATTGCTGATATTGAAGTGGAATTGCCATTATGGGGGTATATTGACAGGTTTCATGGCAGGGATACTGCTGACTTTAACCTTGAAGTAGAGTTTGAAGACCCCGGCGTAATTGAATACCTCATGCTCAGGCTTACCATTGATAATGGTTTACCAGTGGAAGCCAATACGCAGGCGTATTTTCTGGATGAGAATTATGTTGTGCTTGATTCGGTATTAAAAGAAACCGGAACACAAATAATTGCATCTGCAGAAGTGGATGGTGACGGAAGGGTAATCAATAAAACCAGAAAAGTAACTGATGTTGTTGTAACAGGTGAAATGCTGGATAAACTGATGGCCACAAAGTATGTGGTTTACAGGGCAGATGCCTCAACCACAGATGCTTCAAATGATAAACTTATTAAAATATATCCGGAATACAGTGTGGATTTCAATGTAGCCGTTGAAGCAGACCTGGATGTAGAAGTTGATCTGGATACAGTAAATTAATATTGATACATTAAACACATTGTCATGCATAACATCAAAACATATTTAATTTTAGCGGGGATAATATTGTGTCTGAACAGCACCGCGTTTTCCCAACAGGGGCAAACGTTTTATTTCATGGACAGGATTTCGCAAAGCGCTTATATGAATCCCAGCCTGAAACATGATTATGATTATACCATTGGTGGTTTATTGTTACCCATTGTCGGACAAGTTCCACCAACCATGTATTTCAATTACTCAAACAACGGGTTCGACTACGCCGATTTCATTCATCACGGAACAGGAAGCCAGGCAGATTCTCTTGTGTATGATCCTGAAAATTTGCTGCAAAACATGAGAAAAACCAATCATCTGCATTTTCAGACGCATTTTGATTTAATCCACGTCGGAATTAAAACAAAAGATGAGGGATACATGACGTTCAATATCACTGAAAAAATTGATTTTGGTCTTAGTTTACCAAAAGATTTGTTTGGATTGATGTGGTATGGCAACAATTATTACCGCAAGCAGGATGAAAAAATAGATCTTTCAGGCCTCGGATTTCAATTCATGCATTACCGGGAATTTGCCGGTGGGTTTGCAACAGAAGTCATTGATAATTTAGAAGTGGGTGGACGCGGAAAGATCCTTTTTGGTATGGCAAATGCCCAGACGGATATCAATGAACTCAGCCTCTATACAGGTCAAGATGATTATATGATTACCGCTGTGTCTGACATGGCCATTCATAGTAATATCCCGTTAAGTTTTAATTATTATCATAACGAGGATAGTACCGGCATTGAACTTGATGAAGAAGCAATGGATAATTACAACCCGCTTAGTTATCTGTTTAATTTGAGAAATCCGGGATTCGCTTTGGATATCGGTGCAAAATATACTTACATGGAAGACTATACCGCTTATTTCAGTGTCAATGACCTGGGATTTATCAGTTGGAATGACAATCCTTTTTCTTTGCACTCAGATGGCACATTTGGTTTCAGGGGCATTGAAGTTGATTTTTTTGAAGATGAAGATGAATTTGAAGAAAACATGGAAGAGTTTGGCGATTCTGTGCTGAATATTTTTGCCCCGGGAGCAAATGATTATAGCTACATCACATGGTTGCCAACAGATTTGTACCTCGGAGGCCAATATCATTACCATGAAATGCTTGACCTCGGGATGTTGTATCGCATGGAATTTTACCGTAAAAATGTCATGCATAGTTTTACATTGTCTGCCAATTCCAATTTAACAGGCTGGCTTACTGCGCATTTGAGTTATTCCATTATGAATAACAAATTTACCAATGTTGGACTGGGTCTGACCATAAGGGGTGCATTTTTACAATATTACATTGTTACCGATAATCTTTTTGGAGCAATGTTCCCACAGTCGAGCAGAAATATGAATATCCGGATGGGATGTAACCTTGTTTTCGGGTATAAGGAAATTGTCTCAGAATCCTTATTTTAAGGCCCCTTAAGCTGATATATATTGAAGTATGAACGAAAGAAGTAAGCTTGAACGCACCATTAAGCTGTTATATTTGATTGGCCTTTGCATACTTGTTGCCAGTATTCCTTTTTCACATCTGTTTTCCAGCCTTGCTATTGGGTTCATCGGCTTGATATGGCTTGCTGGTGCTTTCGTTTTTCCCTATAAACAGCGTCTTTGGGCAAATTCTGAAGTAGGGTGGTTTGTTTTGATTTATTTACTTCACCTTATATGGTTGTGGAACACCAGTAATTTTGATTACGCTACTGAAGACCTGAGGAAAAAAATCCCCCTGCTTTTATTACCCGTCTTTATTGCATCCCTGCCTGCATTAAATCGTATTGGCAGAAACATTGTCCTCCACGTATTTTTGATAAGTATGTTTGTTTCCGGAATAAGCATATTGTTGGCCAAATACGGTCTGGTAGAACATGAAATTAATGAACCCAGAAATTATGCCTTGTTTACAAATCATATTCGCCTGAGTTTAATGATGTCTCTGGCGATATTTGTTGCCTGGTGGATGTTCAGAAAAACACAATTCACCTATTTGCGTGTTTTGTATCTGATTAGCATAAGCATGAATGTGGCTTCCATGATTATTTTGCAGGTGATAACAGGGCTTATTATTACATTCATTACGTTGATTGTTATGATTTTTATATACAGGAAGACCATCCAGGATAAAATTACAAAAAAACTGGTTTTTATGTCATTAATTGTTCTGACACTTGTATTAGGTTTTTATGTGGGAAAACAAATACATGAGTTTTATCATTCTGACAATCCATATCCTGAGGATTTGAACCTAACAACAAGCCAAGGCTATTATTATAAACACAACATGCATTCCAACCAGCTTGAAAATGGAAATTATGTTTACAGGTTTCTGGCACTGGATGAATTGAAAAGAGCGTGGAACCAACGCAGTAACATCAATTATGATTCATTGTGTGAAAATGGTCGCGAACTCAAAAGTGTACTTATCCGTTATTTGACATCCAAAGGTGAATTTAAAGATGCAGAAGCGGTGAATGCATTGACTACAAATGAAATAAAGGCTATTGAAGCAGGCGTTACCAATTACAGATTTAAAGATAAACAAGGCTTAAATGCCAGGATATATGAAATCATCTGGCAGGTTCATGTGTATTTTAACGGCGGAAATCCTTCCGCCAAATCATTGGTGCAACGCATCGTGTATTTAGAAACAGGTTGGCGTATTGCAATGGAAAATATATTTACCGGTGTTGGAACCGGAGATGTAAACGATAGTTTTAAGCATCAATACATGGAAGACAATTCACCGTTGTTGCCAGAATACAGGAGACGTACACACAATCAATACCTAAGCATACTTATTGCCTTTGGTGCCTTTGGTTTTATTTTGTTTTTGCTTGGGTGGATATTGCCAGTTGTCAGAAAAAATGGCATGAAGAATTATTTGTTTGCCACATTTTTTATCATTGCAAGTCTGAGCATGTTAAATGAAGATACATTAGAAACTTCTACCGGTGCTTGTTTTGTAGCTTGTTTTTATTCATTATTTTTATGGGGAATTAATCACAAAACTATGTTTCAGGAAAAATTTATGCAAAAAGCCATTCAGATGGCAAAAGACAACATCCCGTCAGGAAACGGCCCGTTTGGTGCTGTTATCGTGAAAGACGGAGACATTATTGCGGAAGCTTCCAATACTGTCACACAGACGAATGACCCGACTGCTCATGCAGAAATTAATGCCATTCGCATGGCAACGGAAACGTTAAAAACCTTTGATCTTTCAGGATGCGAAATTTACGCCTCTTGTGAACCTTGCCCTATGTGCCTGGGAGCTATTTATTGGGCCAGGCTGGATAAATTGTTTTTTGCTTGCGGCAGGGAAGAAGCTGCAAAGTCAGGTTTCGACGATGAATTTATTTATAAAGAACTTGGAAAATCAATCCGGGAACGTACTATCCCCACACGACAAATGATGCAGGAGGAAGGAAAAATTGTGTTTAAAACCTGGAATGATTTCGAAGATAAGATCATGTATTAATCAGGGAGAATCATGATTAATACAGTATGTGTTAATTTAGTGCCAGGTAATTCATTGGTTTAATCACACCGGGCACAACAGAAAACCGGTCAAAAAGTAAATTGTTTGCTTGTGAAAAACCACCAAAAATTAAAAGATGATTATTTCACCAGGGATGTGCTTGAGTTAGCACCTGATTTGCTTGGAAAAATTATAGTGGTAAAAAACAATAACAACACAGCACAATTTCGTATCACAGAAACGGAAGCATACCGTGGTGAAGAGGACATGGCCTGTCATGCCAAAAAAGGACGAACAAAAAGAACAGACCCCATGTATTACCCTGGTGGCATATTATACATATACCTTATATATGGGATGTATTGGATGATGAATATCGTGGCTGGCAAAAATAATTTACCACAGGCCGTACTGATAAGAGGTGTAGATAACATAAAAGGACCGGGAAAAGTTACCAAAACACTGGGCATCGACAAAAGTTATAATTATGAAAATCTCAGTACATCCAAACGAATATACCTGCTTGATGATGGTTTGCAACCAACATTTTCATGCGCACCCAGGGTGGGAATAAATTATGCAGGGGAATACTGGGGAAACCTTGAATGGCGGTTTATATTAAATCCAACTCAATAAGGTGTTCAATGCATTGTGGATAATATCGGTATTCCAGTTTGTGTATCCTTTCTGCAAGCGTTTCGGGCGTGTCATTGGAATACACAGGGCATTGTACCTGTAAAATTATATTTCCTTCATCGTATTTTTCATTCACGTAATGTATGCTAATCCCGCTTTTTGTCTCCTTGTTTTGCAATACTAACTTGTGTACCTTATCTCCATACATGCCTTTTCCGCCGTATTTTGGCAATAATGCAGGATGGATGTTAATAATGCGGTTTTTGTAAGTATGCACAAGTTTTGAAGGAATTAATGCTAAAAAACCGGCCAGCACAATCAAATCAATATTATAATCTGATAAATACCTGATAAGAAAATCATCGTCTTTCACCTTTTTATTTTCAATAAAATCATGCTTAATTCCAAGCTTTTTGGCTTTATAAAGTACGCCGGATTCCTTTTTATTGCTAAGTATCAATGACATCCTAACGGCCTGATTATCTGTAAAATAGGTGACTATATTTTCAGCATTTGTCCCTGCTCCTGAAGCAAAAATTGCAATATTTTTCATGGGTTAATGTTTAAGATTCAAAATAAAACAATTATATCTTATCAAAAAAGTGCCAATTTATTTGGAATTATAATTTATAAATTTGTTTCTTTGTAAGCTCAAAACAAAATTAGTATTATTAACATAAAAATATAATAACTATGTCTGATTTTGCATCTAAAGTAAAAAGTATCATCGTTGACAAATTAGGTGTTGACGAAAACGAGGTAACTCCAGAAGCCAGTTTCACAAATGACCTGGGCGCTGATTCACTGGATACAGTAGAACTTATTATGGAACTTGAAAAAGAATTTGACATTTCAATTCCAGACGAAGAAGCAGAAAAAATTGGTACTGTTGGTGATGCCATCAAATACATTGAAGAAAACACAAGGTAAAACTATTAATTTCTGAAATTCCAATTTATGGATTTAAAACGTGTCGTTGTAACAGGCATGGGTGCTGTTACACCCATAGGAAACAATGTTCATGATCTTTGGGAAGCAGCGTCGCATGGAAAATCTGGTTCTGACTGGATTACCCATTTCGATGCTTCAGCTTTCAAGACAAAGTTTGCTTGTGAAGTTAAAAACTTTGATCCCAAAGCACACATTGATCATAAATTGGTCCGCAAAATGGATCGTTTTACCCAGTATGCCATGGTATCAGTGGCTGAAGCCCTAAAAAATTCAAATCTTTTGGAAGATGACAATCTTGATAAAGATAATGTTGGTGTTATCTGGGCATCGGGAATCGGGGGGCTGGATACCCTCATTGATGAATTAAAAAATTTCATCATGAATGACATGAAACCCCGATTCAGTCCGTTTTTTATACCTAAAATAATATCGGATATCGCAGCAGGATACATCAGTATGAATTATGGATTCAGGGGTCCGAATTTTTCTACTGTTTCAGCTTGTGCATCCTCTTCCAGTGCTATCATTGATGCACTTAATTACATCCGCCTCGGGAAAGCCGATGCTTTTGTAACAGGAGGATCTGAATCAGCTATTAATGAAGCAGGAGTTGGTGGTTTTGGTTCTATGCAGGCAATTTCCAGAAACAACGATGAGTACAAAACAGCGTCCCGTCCATTCTGTGCTACACGTGATGGATTTGTTATGGGTGAAGGCGGCGGAGCCATTATTCTCGAAGAATATGAACACGCTGTAAAACGCGGCGCGCCCATTTATGCTGAAATTATTGGCGGGGGAATGTCTGCTGATGCACATCACATTACTGCTCCTGACCCGGAAGGGAGTGGTGCTGCTCTCGTTATGAAAAGAGCACTGGAAGATGCCGGGATTGAACCGAAGAAGGTGGATTATATCAATGTTCATGGTACCGCAACACCAACAGGTGATGTTGCTGAAATAAAAGGCATTTATTCTGTTTTTGGGGACCACAGTTTTGAGATGAATTTAAGTGCTACCAAATCCATGACTGGACACTTGCTTGGCGCTGCCGGATCTCTGGAATCAATTATGTGTATCCTGGCAATAAATAACAGCCTCATTCCACCAACCATCAACCATCAGAAATGGGATGAAAACATTGATAAGCGCTTTAACCTGACACTGCATGAAGCACAGAAAAAAACCATCAAATATGCCATGAGCAATACCTTTGGTTTTGGAGGACATAATACGTCTTTAATATTTAAGGCTTTTGATAATTAACTAAATTCAGAGATTTTGTCAAAGTGGCTGAAACGTTTGTTTTTGTACAATAAAGAACAAAGGCATTTGCTTTTTCGGCTCAAAAAACTATTGGGGGTTTTTCCAACGGATTTGTCTTTTTATCAAATTGCCCTGCGACACAAATCTGCCACTATCGTAACGCCTGAACACAAAATTAACAACGAGCGACTTGAATTCCTTGGTGATGCTGTTATTGATCTTGTTATTTCTGATTATCTGTACCGGACATACCCTGACAATGATGAAGGAACTCTGAGTTTGATGAGGGCAAATATGGTGCAGCGAAAAACCATGAATGAGCTTGCTATTTCTGTGGGAATCCCTGATTTGCTTGTCACGGGAGATAATGCATGCGGACAAACAAAAAACATATTCGGCAATGCTCTTGAAGCATTGGCTGGAGCTGTATATATTGACAGGGGGTACGTTTATTGCAAGCATTTTATTGAAAAAATATTTATTTCTGAATTTAATCAGCATAAATCACTGCAGGTAGAATATGATCATAAATCTTCCCTGTTTCATTTGGTTCAAGAAAAAAAATGGGAAGTAGATTTTGACACCTTTGAACAAATTGAATCCAATGAATCTCATACGCATTTTGAATCCCATGTTTTAATCAATAAAAAATATATTTCTAAAGGAAAAGGATGGTCAAAGAAAGAAGCAGAACAAAATGCCGCTATGAAAGCACTTGATAAACTGTTGATTTAATCGTATCTTTACCACAAAAGAAAACGACTGCCTGTGCCAAAAGAAAAACGCCTGAAATACGTTCCGGTTACTGATTTTAAATTGATTGCAATAGCTTCCAGTGAAGATGCTTACAGGCTGTCATGGGTCATTAATCAGTTGTTTGGTATCCAATTAAAACGAACTGACCCACTCCGTGTTTGGGACGAAAAAACAGAAAATCACAGGGAATTTGTGTGCTATATATATACGAGTGCATCACAACAAAGCATTTGCAGATTGATATCCAACAAATCAGAATCAGGGTTTTTGGACAAAACATACAGCCAGTTTGATTACCTGTTTCAATTCAGGCATTTGCATGGTGTAAAATCAGATGAAGTGGTTGAACTACTGAAAAACCAAAAAGATATTTTAGTGGCAGTAGAAATTATTGCCTCAAACAATGACTTGACACAAAAATTGATGATATAAAAAATTGTTACTCATGGATACATTGAATTTTGAATTATTGAAAAAAATAAGTGAAGCATCAGGAATCAGTGGGTTTGAGACTGAAATACGGAACCTGATTCGCAGTGAAATTCAAGGCTGGGTTGATGATATCAGCATTGATAATATGGGCAACCTGACTGCTTTTAGAAAAGGAGATGAACGAAAAAAGCTAATGATAGCAGCTCATATGGATGAGATTGGATTTATCGTTACCCACCTTGAAGACAATGGTTTTTTGAGGTTTACCAGTATAGGAGGCTTTGATCCCAAAACGCTTACCTCTCAACGGGTTGTGGTTCACGGAAAAAAGGATGTTGTCGGGGTGATGGGTTCTAAACCAATCCATGTTATGGATGCTGAAGAAAAAAAGAAAAACCCCAAGATTAAAGATTTTTTTATTGATACCGGCATGAGCAAAGAAGCCCTGGAAAAATTGGTGGAACCAGGAAATGCTGTTACCCGCGAAAGAAATTGCATCCAAATGGGAGATTGTTACAACGGAAAATCCCTTGACAACAGGGTGTCGGTTTTTGTGCTCATAGAAGCCCTGAAAGCGTTAAAAGGAAAACAATTACCATACGATTTATATGCCGTTTTTACCGTCCAGGAAGAAGTAGGCCTAAGGGGCGCCCATGTTGCCAGCTTGCAGATTGAACCTGATTTTGGCATTGGACTGGATACTACCATTGCCTATGATGTGCCGGGGGCCCAACCCCATGAAATGGTAACGCGTTTGGGCGAAGGTACGGCCATAAAACTTATGGATTCGTCTGCCATTGCTGATCAGCGTATGATAAGCTTTATGAAAGAAACCGCCAAACGTAACAAAATTAAATATCAGACTGAAATTCTTGACGCGGGTGGTACGGATACTGCTTTTATTCAGCGAATGAACAAAAGCGGGGCTATTGTCGGAGCTGTTTCAATACCAACACGGCACATTCATCAGGTGGTGGAATCTGTACATAAAGATGATGTCAAAGCAAGCATTGAATTACTGGTAGCCTGTATATTGGAAATGCATAAAGGAAACTGGGAATATTAAAAGTTCAAAATTCAAAATTCAAAGTTCAAAATAATGTCCAAAATTTAAAATTAAAAATTCAAAACATGCAATGAAAGAAAATAAAAAACCATATGATTTACACGAGAGAATATTATTATTTTCAAAAAGAATTCTTGAAATATGCAAATTATTGCCTCCATTACCTGAATGTAACAGAATAAGAGGACAATTGGGTGGTGCGGGAACATCTATTGGGGCCAATTATAAAGAAGCAGACGGATCAATAACCAAAAAGGACTTCATTAATAAACTTGCGATATCAAGAAAAGAGGCAAAAGAAACAAGATATTTTCTACGCATCATAAGTGGAACTTATCTTGTTCCTGCCAAAATAGAAAAAGACATACAGGAATCAGAAAAGATAATTAATATCCTAAGCAGAATGATAAACAAGTCAACAGGTGGAAAAAGAAGTTAATCATGTGGTAGCAGTTTTGAATCTGTCTTCACTGTCCGGTAGAGCGGTAGCGGAGACGGATAAATTTACGCCGGATGAAGCTTTGGAAGTTGGGTTTTATTTTGGATTTTGAACTTTGGAATTTTTTAATTTATCAATCATTCATTAGAATAGGACCATAAAAATCATGGGAGTAGTTATCAGGCAAAGCATAAAAGGCTCGGTATATTCATACCTGGGTGCTGTCATTGGTTTTGTGAATGTTGGATTTTTGATGCCGCTGCTGCTGAAAACCAATCAGATTGGCTTGATCAACGTACTGGTTGCTATGGCTGTGATAATTTCTCAATTTGGCACACTGGGATTTGTAAATGTAACCCTTCGGTTTTTTCCTTTTTTCAAAAGTAAGGACAAGCAACACAATGGGTTTTTAAAATTATTGCTTTTGTGGGCTTTTGTAGGTTTGATGGTTAGCATTATCATCTTTTTTTTACTCAAAGATTGGTTGGTTGCCAGCAACATTGAAAAATCACCTTTACTGGCAGGGAATATTTATTACCTCATTCCTTTTATCCTTGCATCCTTGTTTTACCTTCTGTTTGACGGGTTTTACATGGCCATATACAAAGCCAGCACTTCGGCCTTTTACAAAGATTTTGCCTTTCGTATATTTGTCCTTGCAAACCTTGCTTTGTACTATTTTAATCTGATTGATTTTGATGCTTTCCTGAACCTGTATGTGCTAGCTTATGCCTCTCCTGCTATACTGATGTTCATTCATCTGGTCCTGACCGGTGAGTTCAGGCTTGGTGGAAAACCAAAACCTAAACCAGCTCTGTACAAAAAAATAATCAGTGTGGCATTTTTTGGTCTGATCTCAGGTTTTGCAAATGTAACCATGCTGAATATCGACAAGTACATGGTCAATCATTTTCTCGACCTGGATGCCACAGGTATTTACTCCATATCGTTTTTCTTTGGGGCTTTGATTCTGGTTCCAGGGAAAGCAATGCGTAGAATCTCAACTGCAATAATAGCCGATGCCTTTAAACAAGATGACAAAGCAAAGATAAAGCAGGTATATTACAAAACCACGATATCAATGTTGCTGATCGGGATGATCCTGTTTGTGTTTTTATGGGCCAATATTGACAATATTTTCAGAATACTCCCGGAGCCATATAAATCCGGAAAATGGGTAATGTTTTTCATCGCCATTGCATTTATCCTGAACCTGGCATCGGGACTTAGCAACCAAATCATGCTGTACTCTGATTATTACCGGTTACATTCAATCATGATGATTTCTTCCATTGTTTTAATAGTTATTCTCAATGTTATTTTTATTCCCCTATTTGGTATTACCGGAGCAGCACTGGCTACAACTCTCACCTACCTCTTAACAGGTGCCTTTCGCTGGTTGTTTATTTGGTCACGATTTGAATTGCAACCTTTTGGAATAAAGCATCTTATTGTTGTCGCCGGATCTGTATTGATACTAATGCTGTCGAAATTGATACCAGAACTATCGCTTATTCCTGACATCATTATCCGGTCTGGTTTTATTGCCCTTTGTTTCTTGTTATTCATAAAATACAGCAATGTTGACACCGATTTTAAAAAAATGGTTGACAGGATAATAAATCCCTTTAGAAAAAACTAAGAACCCGGTTCATTATTTTAGTCCCCCATATTTCCAGTGTGACAAATCCCTGTTGATTAGTTTTTCGAGTAAAGATACATCATCACGGAATTCAACTACTAATTTTTCACGAAAAGCTGTATCCAATTCCTTTCGACTTGATTTTTCACTGTTTAGCCGCTTTACAGGTCCTAATAAACTAAATCCTTCCGGGATTCCAATCTTCTTTTTTACCAGCAATATCCAGGCAAACTTATAACTGAGTTTGTGAATTATTTTGGCCAGTACTTTTGATTTCGAACGAAAATTATAATTGATATTTGGAAATTCTTCTCTCCCATCATATTTGACATTTAAAAAATCAAGAACCTCTTTATATACTTTCAAGGTGTCATTAACAAAATCTTCAAATAAAATAATTTTCACCTTGCTTTTATCTACCCACTGAAACAATCTTTTTAATTGTTCGCCTGTTTTGCAAATATCACGATACATTACAAGTTTATAATCTGTACAATGTGGGGGTAAGTTTTTTCCTTCTTTTCTTTCATCCTGCAAGTTCCATGCGGTTTCAAAATCTTCAATATTTTCATTTATCCCGGATCTCAAATGTGTTGCATGTAGAGAATGAGCTATGTCAACGGGATTTCTAAGCATGACAATAAATTTAGCCTTTGGCTGGAATTTTAAAATATTTGGGACCGCCTCACTCGAATAGAGGTAATATACACTGCCTTCGCCAACAGCAGTTTTCCCTTTAGAGTTATAGAAACATTGATTCAGGTAAAATGTGTAGTCTTTAAATTCTCTGTGTTGTTCCGAAAAATCAGTACAAAAGAAATTGGGTTCTTTGGGATAACTAAAATGGACATCAGGATGCTCTCTTAAGTACTCACTCAAGGCTGTTGTGCCGCACTTTGGAGCTCCTATGATAAAGAAATTGGGTTTTTGGACGTGTTTAGCTACTTTCATTCGATATCCTGAATTACAAAGATATTTTACATTTTGTGTTAAAAGTAATAAAGATTAAGGATACTTAAGAAATCCTTATCGGTTTTATTCACCTGCAATTAAGTTATAACTGTCTTCTTCATGCAATTATATTTTTTTTGAATGTGTCTTTTGTTTTTATGGTTTAAAAACATACAATTGTTTTGTTTTGTTTTTGTTTGTGAAAGTCTTCAATCAGTTTTGTTACTTGCATAGTGGTTTTGCGGCTGTGTTTCCAGCTTTCTTTTTTCCCTGTGCGAATCAGGTTCATGAATTCAGCCAGTTCATACCTTAACCCATCGCCATAAAATTTATGAAAATATTTACTGTTGTCAGCAGGGTTTTCAAACCTTACTTCAAATTCTTGTGTTTTCCACCATGGTGCCGGTACATATATGTAACCTTTAACACCTGAAATTACCATCGAACCTTCTGATTTTACCCCGATCCCGGTTTTAGCAATTGCCATGGCATGCTTATATTCAAGATGAATGCGGGTGTACAGGTCAATTCCATTTTCTATATAGGAGAAATACTGTGTGTTTACAGGTTCTCCAAGCAGTTGAACAATGGCTGTAAGCGGATAGGTTGAAAGCTCATTGACACTACCGCCGTATGCATTCGCTTGCATTTCCCTGCTTTTGGGGTCAGCAAGTTTTGTAAAGCATGCTTCAACATCTTTAATTTTACCGATAATACCTGATTTAGCAATTTCTACCAGACGGATAAAACCAGGAGCAAATGCTGTTTTAATCCCTTCTGTGATAACACAATTATGAGCATCTGCAAGCTCATACAATGACTCCAGCTCTTTAGATGTCAAGGCAATGGGTTTTTCACACAGCACATGCTTTGAATGCATTAGTGCCTGCTGAGCCAACTCATAATGATACTGATGTGGAGCAGCAATATATACGGCATCTACTAGCTCAAGCAATGCATCATATTTGCTTGTGTAAAAAAACAATTGATGTTTTTCAGCAAATGCTTTAGCTGTTTCTGTATGTGCCGAGCAAACTCCTGTTATCTGACAACCACTTACAAATTTCGACTCCGGAATAAACCGGTTGGCAATACGGCCTGCACCAACAACACCTATATTAATATTTTTATGTTTTTCGTTTCTTAATTCTGTGCTAGAAATGTTTTTTGTTCTTTCAAGATATACCACTTCACAATATTCTTTCAGGTAATCAAATTTACCAAGCCAATCTGAGCCAATTACAAATATATCAACATTGTATTTCTGAACATCAGATACCTTTTGTCCCTCATAATTTTCAACAATAATAGTATCTGCCAAACCGGTTTTTCGTACATTTTCTATCCGCTGTTCAAGGCTTTCTTCTACATTCAGTTTACCCCTGTCAATATCATATTGTTCAGCTGTTACACCAACAATCAATTTATCTCCGAGTGCTTTTGCCCTTTTTAGTATATTAATATGACCCCGATGTATTAAATCAAAAGTCCCATATGTGATTACTGTTTTCATAGTATGTCACCTTTAACGGTTGAGTTGTTTATTTTTTATATATTTATAAATTCTTTCTGACGATTTACAGTCTTTGTGTTTATATGCCAAGTCGGATATCTTTTGACGCTCTTCCCTGTAATTCATCCCTTCCGTTAATAATTCTGTTTTCAACACCACATATAAATCATCCATATTATATACTTTCGGCCCAGGTGTCATATCAAAAAAATCCGGCCTTAATCCAGCTTCATATTTATTGTATTGTTCATAATCAGGAATAAAAAATACTATTGGTTTATCTCTTAAAATATAATCCATATAAATTGAAGAATAATCGGTCAACATCATATCACTGATGCACATCAAGGGATAAATATCATTGTATTTACTGTAATAAAAAACCCGGTTGTATTCCTGCTGGCATGAAATTCGTGTTAGCACATGGTGTTTTATAACAAATAAAAAGTTGTTTTTTTTTGCAAAACGGTTTATTCTGTCAAGGTTCAATAAATCCATACTCAGATTTTCCCTGTAAGTGGGAGTATATAAAATAATTTTTGCATCTAGCCGGCTTTTTAAATCTTTAAGCTTAGTATATATCTTTTTATCAGTATTAATCATGTCAAGCCCTTGCGGGGTTCTGAAAAAAATGTCATTTCTGGGTTGCCCCAATGGCAGTATATGTTTGTAGCGGAATGCATCACTGTAAAGATGTTTACTGTAATATTCAGATGTAGAAGTAATGAGATTGTATTTGACAAATTGTCCCCGCAGAATTCCATACCATATTTTTATGATTCTGAATTTAGATTTACAGAAAAAGTCCGTTGCCAGTTCAATTTTTTTTGAGCTAATCCCATGCCACAATTGTATTTTTTTTGCTTTGAAAGACAAATAAAACTTAAAATTGTAAAACCATGTGGCAGTATCAACAATGATATATTCAGCATGCAACAAAAGCAAAACAGATTTCAGTGAAGGATAAGCAAGACTGCCAGGGATGTTTTTCATGTAACCAGGGTCAGTTTCATACAAAAAATAAGCATTTTTATAATTGTTATTGATAAGGTATGAGTAAAAATATTTTGTGTTGTCTGAAAACTGATTGGCATCTCTGCTAATCACAATTATTAGGCCTCTTCTTTTTCGAAAAAGAAAACTAAACGGTATTATCAGCAGCCATCCGGGCAACATTGATATTATACTAAACAGCCGTTCCTTAAACTTCATTGAATAATGATTTGTATCGCTTTTATGTTTTTAAATAACAAAAGTAAAAACAAATATTGAGATAATCATAGTTAAGGCAGTGGCAAAAATTATAATTAAGGGAATGTTGTTTCCAATAGTTACTCTATGTTAGGAACATCAATCATAAATTAATTAAGAGATAAAAAAGATAATATAGTAATATGCAAAATAAACCAATAAAAATATCAGCCCTTCCCACCACATAATTTTTGCCTTTTTAGCAGGGATTACAAATAAAAACAACAAAACACACACGCCTACCATCCAAAACCAATCAAAATATAAAATCTCTTTACTGACTTGTATTTTTTCTACAATAGATGTAATTCCCAGGATGCCAAATAAATTAAAGATGTTGGAGCCGATCAGGTTCCCTACAGAAATATCCAGTTCTTTTCTGATGGCAGCCATAATGGATGTGGCAAGTTCTGGCACGCTTGTCCCGAAAGCAATTACTGAAAGAGAAATGACACGTTCACTTACCCCCCAGGCTTCTGCAATATAACTGGCACTTTTAACCAGTAAATTTGATCCTAGAATTAACCCGCCAATGGTTGCAAGCACAATTCCAAAGGACAATGCTGTGGGGAAGGGAGGTGTTTCTTTGACTTTGTTTTTCATGTCAGCCCGTGATGATTTAATGGAAAAAATCACGTATGTTACTAATAATACAAGGAAAATTATCCCTTCACTTCGTTGTAAATAGCCATTGAGCGAAAAAAGAAAAAACAACAGCGTTGCAAACATCATAACTGCCCAATCCAGTTTTATTGTTTTTTTACTTACCTGGATAGTGATGATTAGAGCAGTAGCTCCCAATACCAATGCAATGTTGGAAATGTTAGAGCCGACAATGTTGCCAATACTCATGTCAGGGAAGCCGGATATAGCAGCATTTAAACTAACAACAAGTTCGGGGGCAGAAGTGCCAAGTGAAACAATCGTAACCCCGATAACCAAAGGAGAAACATGAAATCGCTTGGCCAGAGAAGAGCCGCCACGCACCAGCCAGTCGCCGCTAAAAGCCAGCAACAAAAAACCAAGTAATAACATTAAATACTGCAGTATCATTAAAAGACAAAATTAAGATTATTCCGCTATTCTTTTTGTGTTTTTACCCAAATTGCTATCTCGTGAAAAAATGGAACCGGAAAAAACGGGGCAAAACCAATCATCCCGATATGTGTTCAATCCCGTCTATCGACGGAGCAGCTCAGAGGTTACCATTGTATGTGTATGACTTAACACTGGTTACCGGAGTTTTAAACTGATCAAGAAATCGCTTATCATTTTCAAAATACAGCCTCAGGTCATTGATACCGTATTTAAGCATAGCGATACGTTCTATACCCAGGCCAAAAGCAAATCCGGAATAGGTTTCAGGGTCAATGCCGGAATCCCTTAATACATTGGGATCAACCATGCCACATCCAAGTATTTCCAACCATCCCGTATATTTGCAGACATTACAGCCTTTTCCCCCACAGAGCGAACAAGATACGTCCACTTCGGCAGAAGGTTCTGTAAACGGAAAATAAGAAGGACGCAAACGTATTTTGGTTTCTTTGCCAAAAAATTCGTGGGCAAAATACAACAGTGTTTGTTTCAGATCAGCAAAAGAAACCCCTTTGTCAATATACAATCCCTCAATTTGGTGAAACTGGCAATGCGCCCGTGCAGAGATGGCTTCATTGCGATACACCCTGCCCGGGGTGATGCTGCGGATAGGTGGTTTCATCTCTTCCATTTCATGTGTTTGTGATGAGGATGTATGTGTCCGGAGCAAAACATCAGGATTTTTTTGAATGAAAAATGTATCCTGCATATCACGTGCCGGGTGTTCAGATGGAAAATTCAACAGACCGAAATTGTGTTTGTCATCTTCAATTTCGGGGCCCTCGGAAATAACGTAACCCAGTCGCTTAAAAATGTCAATCATTTCCCTTCGCACATGTGAAAGGGGGTGTCTTGTTCCACATTCAGTCTTATAGCCGGGGCGCGTTAAATCAAGGTTTGAATAATCCTGTTTTTTTGACGCGAAATTTTCCTGTAAATCTTTAAGTTTGTTTTCAGCCAGGGTTTTTAATGCATTGATTTGTTTCCCAAATTCTCTTTTGTCTTCTGGCGCAACATCACGGAAAGCTCTAAACAATGAGGGGATTTCACCTTTTTTTGACAGCATTTTTAGGCGAAATGTTTCAAGCTCTTCCTCAGTATTTGCCTGAAAATTTTTGATTTCCTGTTTTAAATCTTCAATTTTTTCTAACATAATGTAATGTTTTTCAGTATCTGTTTCTCCGTGATTAAAAGAACAGAAATCCTTTTTCCCTGCGTAAATTTTCTTTCTTGTACTCCTTCCATTCATCTTCGGTAAGATATTTTGTGTCTAAGATGTAAATATCCTGCATGGGGCGGTCACGTATGTCTGTTCTTACACTTGAAATCTCTTCAACCACATCCATGCCGGCAATGACTTCCCCAAACACGGTATAATCGCCATCCAGATGAGGGCTTCCCCCTTTTGTTTTATAAACTTCCCTTTGTTCGGCAGTAAGCCCAAAAAGCTCAACGCTGTCTTCTTTTATCATGGGTTTTACTTTTTCTTTCAAATCAAGGAAAATTTCATTGAATGCTTCTCTGTCGCTAGTCCTCCGCAGCGAATCCATTTTTTCCCGCAGAGCAAGCTTATTAGTTTCCTCCAGGTATTTCTTTATATATGCCTGGTAGATAGGTACATTTTTTCGCTTTACAAGCAAATCCATTTCGGAATCAGTCCATTTTTTCCCGACAACAATATAAAACTGAGACCCGGATGAGCGTTTTTCAGGATTATCCTGATCGGACATGCGTGCTGCACCCAGTACTCCCCGTTTATGATACAACCCGTCAATAATTTCTGCTTCAATTGTGTATCCGGGGCCTCCGTTACCAAGTCGTTTGGTGCGGGGAGCATCTTTTGATTCCGGATCCCCGGCCTGAATCATAAAATCCTCAATGACACGGTGAAATAACAAACTGTCATAAAATGTTGAATCGGCTAAACGTAAAAAATTATCACGGTGTTTTGGGGTTTCATTGTATAGTTTGACGACAATGTCTCCTTTGTTCGTGGTTATTAAAACTTTTTTTTCTACCTGTCCCGATGGCTTGAATATTGCACATGCTGATATCAGTACAATAACAGTAAAGAATAAAAAAAAATTTCTCATATTTTATTTTTCTTGCATTTTTAATTAAAAAATATTTTGTAAATTTGTAAGTTACAAATGTAACTAATTTAGTTTGTCATGAAACAAAATTACATTAAGATTTTGCCGGTTCTGGGTTTAGTGTTAATAATGTGGGGTGTTTTCAGTTGTAAGGATCCTGAACCCCCAAAAGCCATTATACAGGTTATTAATGAAAATGGGGAACCTGTTGAAGAGGCTATGGTAGTTATCCGGGCGCCTGATTCAGACAGCACCCATACACGTGTTTACCTGGCATCAGGAGTGAAAGAAATAGCAGATACTTCTTATACCGATAGCGACGGAAAGGTGCGTAAGAAATTTTTGTATGAATCAATCTACAGGGTTGAGGTTACTAAATATGATAATCCAACCTTGAGAGGCATTGGTGTTCTTATCCTTGAAACGGATAAAATATACGAAGAAACCATTACAATAACCCCGCAAACAACCTTTTAAATTATGAAATGGATATTGATAATTTTCTGTAGCTGTATGATAATTAACGCATCGGCTCAGGTTACATTTGAATCTGAAAATTACCCACAACCTGGTGATAATTTCCCTCTCATAAATTATTTTAACAACCCGGGTGATGATCCTGCTTCTTTAAGTGATTTTAAGGATGGAAACAATTACGAAATTATTGCTAAAGACTCCTTATTTGCGGACTACGTCTTGGACACTGTTTTTTACAACGATCCCCAGGTTTACGATACGGCAGGCAATTTCCCTAATGCCACACACTTGATGATACATGGCAATGCAGAAACATACATCGTGAAAACAGACCAAAAGGCATCTGTCATAGGATTTGCCGGAGACATTTTCCAAATGGGAATGAGCCTCCCGATGCCGGTAGATTCACCATTACAAATGATGGAATTTCCCACAGACATAGAGACAGCCTTTAGTGACCACGCTGAAAGTTCAAATAAAATGCCGGTGGAAGACCTTGAACATGTGCTCCCTCCTGATTATTATGCAGATTTTGCAGCTATGTTTGATTCGGTTGAAGTAACCTTATCAGTGGATATCAATACAGAAGTCCGTGGAGAATGCCAGGTAACGGTTGAAAACATGCCTTACGTCATAGGTGGATCCTATGATTGTTTGCAGGAAAACATGCGCCAGGTTCAGGTCATCAATATATATGCAAGATTAATAATGACAGGGACATGGGTGGCTCTTGGGGATGTCATGGGAAATCAGCTCCCCATAGAATTGCCCGTCATTTATACAACCCATAATATTAATTTATGGACCCCTTCGTTTTCTTATCCTTTTGTGCAATTTGAAACTAATGCCACACATGATACCGTACATAATGTGAATTTCCATTATTCCGAAGATGCAAGCATTCATCATTCAACACTAACATCACTGTATGTGTATCCCAACCCCGCATCTGATAAGGTGATGATTAATACAGGAGATTTTACCAATGAGATCGAATTTTTGTGCATTGCAGATGAAAGTGGAAAAACAGTGAAAAAATTCGCTGTAAATTCAAAGATTTGTACTTTTGCAACGAGTGATTTGCCAAGTGGTTGGTATGTTATTAATGCTCTCAATAAAAAGGGAATGATCATAGCAAATCAAAAGTTGCTCATTATCAATAAGTAATACTTTCTTGGGGTATTAGCTCAGTTGGCTAGAGCGCGTGACTGGCAGTCACGAGGTCAGCGGTTCAAGCCCGCTATACTCCACTTTTTTGAAGTGATGTTTTAGACAGTCAACTGACAATAATTTGTTGATGCTTGTTTAAAACTTTTTTGCTTTTTGTTATTTGACGCTATATAACAGGGGGGTAATTTTTCTTCACGTATTTTACTATTTAAAGTTAAAGCTAAAAGTATTGTTAATACAATGAGCATTTCATGAATGCTTATTGGTTTAAATTAAAAATAATAAATTTGTATAAAATTTAAATGAGTAAATATGAACACAAAAAACAAAGGATTTAGTACAAAACTTATTCATTCGGGTGATTTTGAGGATCAATTTGGATCAGCAGTTGTCCCGATTTATCAAACATCAACATTTGCCTTTAAAGATGCCGACCAGGGAGCGCGTTTATTTACAGGTGAAGAAAAAGGGCATATTTATACACGCCTTTCAAACCCTACAATTGAAGCCCTTGAGAATAAACTTGCCGATCTGGAAAATGGTATTGGAGGAATTGCCCTGGCAAGTGGGATGGCTGCCGTTTCAACAGTTTATGCAGCCTTTTTAAAACAGGGTGATCACATGATCAGTACGCATGCTGTGTATGGCCCCAGTAGATTGTTAATGGAAGATATTTATTCAAAATTTGGAGTAGAATCTACATACATGGACACCAGTGACCCTGTTGCTGTGGAAAATGCTATTAAGGAAAACACAAAGTTGATTTACCTGGAAACACCGGCCAATCCAACCATGGAACTGTCAGATATTAAAACCATATCAGAAATTGCACATAAGCATGATATACTGGTTGCGGTTGATAACACATTTAGCAGCCCATATTTACAAAAACCTTTGGATTTGGGAGCTGATATCGTTTTGCATTCCCTTACAAAATTTATTAACGGACACGCTGATGTTGTCGGAGGTGCCATAGTAGCACGTGACAAAGACAGGTTAAACAAAATGAAGAAAATTATGCAGTACATGGGTGGAAACATGGACCCGCATCAGTCATATTTAGTATCCCGTGGCGTTAAAACACTGGCGCTTCGTGTTCAGAAAGCTACCGATAATGCCAAAATAGTAGCTGATTTTCTTGAACAACATCCAAAAATCAAATGGGTTAATTATCCCGGGCTGAAATCACATCCACAATACGATTTGGCTGTCAAACAAATGAAAGATTTTGGCAGCATGTTGTGTTTTGAACTAAAAGGTGGTATTGAAGCCGGAAAAACGCTGATGAATAGTGTCAAACTGGCTTTACTTGCTGTTTCACTAGGTGGCGTTGAATCCCTGATACAGCATCCTGCATCAATGACACATGCAGGAATTTCTGAAGAAAATAGGATTAAATCAGGGATAACCCCAGGCCTGGTGAGGTTTTCTGTAGGTATTGAAGATGCTGACGATATCATTGATGATTTAAATCAAGCCCTGGAAAATGTTTAATAAATAACATTGTTATGTCTTAAATACATATAAAATTAGGTATCTTTGCGTTAAATATGATAAAGACGATCTATGGCATTGTTAAAAAAAATCAGACTATGGCTCGGTAGAAGATTTAGATTAATTCTGTTAACTCATGGGAGTTTTGAACAAAAAAAATGGCTTAATTTTAACCGTTTTGGTTTCATCAGTCTGATGATTGGGTTGATCCTTTTAATCATTGCCATTACGGTAGCTGTTATTGTTTTTACTCCTGTGAAAGAAATGATTCCAGGATATCCCGATAAAGAAACCAGAATAGCCAGTGGATCAAATGCCAGTCGCTTAGATAGTTTGGCAAGGGAAATAGAACTCAGGGATCAGTACCTTACCAATCTAAAACAAGTGTTGCTTGGGGAAAAACTTTTTAATCCGGCACTGGAAATCAGTGAGAACTTAAATAATCCCAGTAGTTACAGTCCGAAAAGCAATACTGATGATGATAAGCAAATGCTGACACTGAATAATAATTTTAATTTAAAAATACCAGGGTTTGTCTCAGAACAACCTAAAACAGATATGATTTTTTTCCCTCCTGTAAAAGGCATGGTTACCAACAGTTTTGACCCTGTCAGAGACCATTACGGGACGGATATTGTAACCCCTGATGATGAGGTTGTACGTGCAACACTTGCCGGCACAGTTATATCCGCAAACTGGACAATGGAAACCGGATATACCATCCAGATACAGCACAGGAACAATTACATCAGTACTTACAGGCACTTGAAAAAATTGCTTGTAAAAACCGGACAACAGGTAGATGCTGGTGAAAGTATAGGAGTGTATGGAAACACCGGGGAAATAAGTTATGGCCCGCATCTGCACTTTGAATTATGGCACAAAGGCGAACCTTTGAATCCGGAAAATTACATTGATTTTGAATGAATAATTCCATGAAACATATCGCTGTACTGGGATCAACAGGATCAATAGGAACCCAGGCCCTTGATGTGATACGAAATCACAAGGATAAATTCTGTGTTGAAGTATTGGTTGCCGGCTCTAATGCTGAATTGCTTATTTCCCAGGCCAAAGAATTTAAGCCCAATATTGCGATTATCGTTAACGATGAGAAATATGATGTTGTTTCTCAAGGACTTGCTGGTACGGATATAAAAGTGTTTACCGGAGAAGAATCTGTATATGATGTTGTGCAGTTTCCTGAAGTTGATATGGTACTGGCTGCAATGGTCGGTTTTCGCGGGTTTATTCCGATTATTAAGGCCATAGAAGCAGGAAAAACCATAGCACTGGCTAACAAAGAAACCATGGTAGTAGCCGGAGAACTGATCACAAAAAAAATAAAAAAACACAGGGTTCCAGTCATTCCCGTTGACTCCGAACATTCGGCAATATTTCAATGCCTCAATGGGGAACCGGTCAATAGCATAAAAAAACTTATCTTAACTGCCTCAGGAGGGCCATTCCGGTGTAAAAACATGGAATCTTTAAAAAATGTAACCCCTAAAGATGCCCTGAAACATCCCACATGGAATATGGGGGAAAAAGTTAGCATTGACTCAGCCAACATGATGAACAAAGGTCTTGAAGTAATTGAAGCTCACTGGTTGTTTTTATTGCCCCCTGAAAAAATTGAAGTCGTTGTCCATCCGTCGTCCATTGTGCATAGTATAGTGGAATTTGTTGATGGATCGATGAAAGCTCAACTCGGAAACAACGACATGCGCATTCCGATACAGTATGCTTTTTCCTGGCCGGATAGAATTCCAACCCATGTCAACCCCATTGATCTGACAGAAATTGGTAGCTTGCATTTTGAAAAACCGGATACCCTGAATTTCCCCAATTTAAAACTTGCATACGATGCGCTAAAAATGGGGGGCGATGCACCTTGTATCCTTAATGCCGCTAATGAAATCGCCGTGGATGCTTTTTTAAAACGACAAATTGATTTCAATCAGATTGCTGCAATCAACAAAGAATGCCTGAGTGCAATACCGGTACAGTATCCTGTTGATATTAATGATTTTGTTAACTCTGACAAAAGGGCCAGAATTCACGCTGAACATATTTTAAAGAAAATAAAGTTATGAGTGGATTAGTGATGACAGCCCAGCTTTTGTTGGCTTTATCAATGTTAGTGTTTATACACGAACTGGGACATTTCCTGGCAGCACGCTTGTTTAAAATTAAAGTGGATAAATTTTTCATATTCTTCGACTGGCCTGGGAAAATATACAGTAAAAAAGTGGGTGATACAGAATATGGTGTTGGCATGCTCCCTCTGGGTGGTTATGTTAAAATTGCCGGCATGATCGATGAATCCATGGATAAAGAGCAAATGAAAAAACCACCTCAACCCTGGGAGTTTCGTTCCAAACCTGCGTGGCAACGGCTCATTGTAATGGTTTCAGGCGTGATTATGAATGTCATTGCCGGGATATTGATTTTTACATTTTTCCACATGGTTTTTAGTAAAACCTATATTGACCTAGATGATCTGGATGAGGGTATTTATGCCTATGAATATGCTGAAAAAATTGGCTTTCAAAACGGAGACAAAATCATTGCTATTGACGGGAAAGAAGTGAACAGGTTAAGCGATGTTATATCCACACGGTTATACCTTGGAAATGAAGTAAAAATCAATCGCAATGGAAAACTCATGACCATTGCCCTTCCGGATACTTTGTACCGGTATGTTATAAATTCAGAAACCCCTTTCCTGAGCTATGAAAATTTTCCTTTTAAGATAAAATCTGTTCTTGAAGGTAAACCTGCCGAAATCGCCGGTCTGAAATCCACCGATAAAATCCAGTCGGTCAATAATCATGATATTCAGGTGTTGGGCGAGTTCCGTGAAATATTGCTTAACAATAAGCGTGATACGGTAAATCTGACAGTAAACCGGCTTGGCGACCGTATAGAACTGCAAGTGCCAGTTGATAGCACGGGTATGATTGGCATTGAACTGGACATTGATGATTTTCCAACCACCGAATATACCTTTTTTACCGCCATGAAATATGGTTGGAAAGATGCCTTTGAATCGGTGAAAGCCAATGTCAAAGGGATGGGAAAAGTGTTTTCAGGAGAAGAAAAAGCCCGTGACAGCTTGCAGGGCCCCATTGGTATTGCCAAATCATTTGGCGGAACCTGGGATTGGCGCAGGTTTTGGATGTTAACAGGTATCATTTCCATGGTGCTGGCTTTTGTCAATATCCTGCCTATACCAGCCCTGGATGGAGGACACGTGTTATTTACACTCATTGAAATGATCATTGGGCGTAAATTACCGGATAGGTTCATGGAAATTGTGCAAACGATTGGCCTGATAATTGTACTTGGCCTTATGATTTTGATAATCGGAAACGATATTATTAATTTGTTTTGATGAACTACATTCGTAATATATTGATATTTTTCACACTAAGCTTTTTTATCAGTCATGTGCATGCTCAGGATGATTCGCATTTTTTCCCTGATAATTACGATCAGCGTGTGTTGATTTTACCTTTTGACCCTTCCATATATCTCAATGATGCCAGTGAAATTTGGAGCAACAACAGCGGCATGTCTTATGATGAGCTCCGTGATTACCTGAGAAATAACATCAACAGGCGATTGCAGTTGGCCATGATAGATTCATGTGAAGCCATTGATTTAAATCAATCTTATACCACCGAAGCACGCAATGATCTGCTCGGCCTTTATACTACAGTTTCTTATGAAATGCGTCCTGCAATGCCGGACAAACAAAAAGTGGAGGAAGATGAAGAACGGTTCCTGGGGAAATTGCGTACACAGTGGAAAGAAAAACAGTACAAAGATACCGTTGTAAAAACCAGGATAGAAGATGGAGAAATCAAAGGCAGGCGTTATGATTTAGATGATAAATACCTTCACATTAAATTTAGTAACCCTGATTTTATACCGGATTTGGCAAAACGCCGGGATTTGGACAAAATTTTATTTGTCAATCAGCTTGAAATCAAAGGCATGTATGGAGACCCGTATTTTTCCGGAGATGGGGATGCTGCCAGGTTGATAAAATTGCACTACAGCCTGTATGGTGCAGATGGACAATTGTTGCATGGAAGTTTTGCCTCAGTTAAAATCCCGTATCATCTTAACAATCCCAAATCGGTAGTGAAAGATTATTTTCCCACCCTCGTTAGGCAGGTAATTTCTAACATTGATTTCCGGTCACAATGAATTTGATTTTTGCCTCAAACAACCCCCATAAATTAAAAGAAGTTAAAAGTATTGTAGGTGACGATTATACCATCTCAGGATTGCAGGATGTGGGTATCGAAGAAGATATCAAAGAAACTGCCGACAGCCTCGAAGGCAACGCACAAATAAAAGCTGATTTTGTTTTTCAGAAGGTAAATCAACCCTGTTTTGCTGATGATACAGGCCTGGAAGTGTTTGCATTAAACATGAGGCCAGGTATCCGTTCTGCCAGGTATGCAGGAGACAACAAAAGCAGTTGGGATAATGTGGAAAAATTGTTGTTTGAGCTGAAAAACATAAGCAACCGAAAGGCTCGTTTTCGTACAGTAATATGCCTTATGTTACAAGGCAAACACTATTTTTTCGAAGGCATTGTTGATGGGACAATTGCAACTACGCCGGCTGGTGATAAGGGCTTTGGTTATGACCCTGTGTTTATCCCTGACGGTTATCATTGTACGTTTGCTAACATGAATGCTGCCGAAAAAAATCAGATCAGTCACAGAGCCATAGCAATACAGAAAATGGCAGGGTTTTTAAACAATATGAATAACTACTCACCGCAAAGACACAATGGCACAAAGATACGATAGCACGATGGCATATTTTCATGCCGTCGTTACATTGTCCTATCTTGCCTTCTCGCTATCGTCATTTCTCAGCGTCTCTGCAGTAACAGGCTGTAAAATATATGTATGCGGCTGAATAGTTACCCAAATGAAATTCTGACTTTATTAATACTAAAATAGGAAAAAAACTGTTTTATTTGTTGTACTATTTAATGAAGTGCTGGAAATGAAATTCCCGGCTAAGAATGTTTATGAAGAGATCATTTAGACAGATTATTTTTACTGTTTGGTTGTTAATCCTCTTTCAAATCGCTTTTTCACAGGTAGGTGTGGGGCAATGGAGAGATCATTTGTCATATAATGAAGGAATATGCGTAGCAGAAAGCAGCGATAAAATCTTTTTTGCTACCAATGAAGCCATATTTTCTTATCACAAAAGTAATGGGGAACTTGAAAAACTAAATAAAGTCACTGCTTTGTCGGATATTGGGATTGGTTACATCGCATACAGCGAAACCTTTGATGTCCTGCTCATTGGCTATCACAACGGGAATCTTGATTTTTTACACAAGAATACTATCACAAACCTGTCTGATATCAAACGGAAAAATATCCCTGCCGCCAAAACCATCAATCATATCCTTTTTGTGAATGATTATGCCGTGCTATCTACCGGTTTTGGTATTGTGATGCTGGATATGCAAAGGCGGGAAATCAAATACACGTATTATATTGGCGATATGGGAAGTTACCTGAAAGTGTATCAAACTGAATTTGACGGAGAATATCTGTATGCAGCCACAGAAAATGGTGTGTATCGCGGGGATTTTTATAACAATAACCTCGAAGATTACAACAATTGGGAAGTCATTACAAACATGTCGGTGGGAGACCCTTTTTATCACCTTACCAATCAGCATTACAACACATTGGAATATTTTGATGGCAAAATCATCGTAAACAGACATGTACCTGATATAAATTATGCCGACAGGCTTTATGTGTATGAAAATGAAACATGGAGTTATTTCCCTGACAGCCTGACAAATGCCTGCAAATACATCACCAATAATGGCGAATATTTAATCCTGAACAGAGCTTACAAAATTCTATTTTACAATAAGGATTTTGACATAGTACGTGATGTGTATCAATATTCTGTATATGGTACTGATAATCCATCGCCTCAACCCGTGCATTTTTTGCCTGGAAAAGATGACAAATATGAACTAATCATTGCAGATAAAAATGAGGGATTGTGTTTGCAGGAAGGAACATGGAAACATCAATTAATAACTCTCAATGGCCCTGTTTCTTCAGAAGGTTTTGCTGTTGATGCCGAGGGTTCTACGGTATATACAGTTGGCGGAGGACGTAATAAAGCATGGGGTGGTAGGTATAAGCGTTTGGAAATCAATATGTTTAAGAATGAAACATGGCAGGGATTAACCGATGATCAGGATGAGTCTCTTGAAAGCTTACTGGATCCTATTGTTGTGGCGATAAATCCACAGAACACAAGCCAGGCTTTTGTCGGATTGTGGGGAAAAGGGGTGCTTGAGCTAAAAAACAATGAGCTTGTTAAACATTATACAGATAGCAATTCTACACTTACCCAAATTCCCAATGTAGGGTATATACGTATCGGGGGGCTTGCATTTGATCGTGATCAAAATCTTTGGGTTGTGAATTCCGGTGGAACTGACCCCGTACATGTCAGAACGCCGGACGGAGAATGGACGGCCCTCAGTTATAACAATCAAATCAACGCTTTTGACCTCGGCAAAATTATAGTCACGGAGAATAATCATAAGTGGATGATCCTCGGTAGGGGTAATGGTCTTTTTGTTTTTGATGATAACGGTACACCTGCTGATATGAGTGATGACAGGACTAAAAAATTATCGGTAACGGATGAATATGGGGAAATCATTTCCAATGATGTGTATGATATTGCTGAAGATAAAGATGGAGCAATATGGCTGGGAACCAGCAAAGGGGTAGTTGTGTATTATAACCCTGAATCTGTGTTTGATGAAAACATCGCTGCTTCCCAGGTACTGATCCCACGCAATGACGGGACAGACAATGCAGACATTTTACTCGGAGCACAAACGGTAACTGCTGTTTGTGTGGATGGGGCTAATAAAAAATGGTTCGGAACTCAGGATGGAGGTGTTTATAAAACCTCTGCTGACGGCATTACACAAATTCATAGCTTCAATGAAAATAATAGCCCCTTATTTTCGAATAACATCCTCAGCATAGACATCGTGCCTGAATCAGGGGAGGTTTTTATTATGACTAGCGAAGGATTGATTTCGTATCGTGGCGAAGCCAGTGAGCCAAAAGAAAATTTTGACAATGTTTATGCTTTCCCGAATCCTGTCAGACCTGAATATAACGGCCCGATTACCATACATGGATTGGTAGCCGGCTCCATCGTGAAAATTACAGATGTGGCCGGGAATTTAGTGTATGAAACCCGCTCTGAAGGAGGTCAGGCTCTCTGGGAAGGAACTGACCTGAACGGAAACCGTGTACATACCGGAGTTTATCTTGTTTTTTCTGCCAATGAAGATGGCACTAAATCCAACGTTACTAAGATACTGTTTATCAATTAAGGCCAATTCTGCCTTCCGCCGTTGATCTCCGTACCTCCAACTGTTTGCCCACTTTAATTTCAACATCATGTCAATTTTACTATTTTTGCTGGTAAATTCTAATAATAAACTCTATGTACAGAACACACAATTGCGGCGAATTACGCATTGAGGACAAGGGGAAAAACGTTACGATTAGCGGATGGGTACAACGCAAACGCGACAAAGGCGGTATGATTTGGATAGATGTGCGTGACCGTTACGGCCTGACACAACTTGCATTTGATAAGAGCAAAACAGACAAAAACATACTCAACACTGTGGAAAAATGTGGCCGGGAATATGTGATAAAAGCCACAGGAAAGGTGGTTGAACGTTACTCCAAAAACGAAAAGATGCCAACCGGCGAGATAGAAATATTTCCGGATGCACTGGATATCTTATCTGTTGCCAAAACACCTCCCTTTACCATTGAAGATGAAAGCGACGGCAGCGATGAATTGCGGATGAAATACCGTTATCTTGATATCCGGCGGAATCCGGTAAAAAAGGCATTGATGTTGCGCCATAACATTGCACGTGAAACCCGTAATTATTTAGACAAAAACGGCTTCCTCGAAATTGAAACACCCAACCTGATAAAATCCACACCCGAAGGAGCACGTGATTTTGTAGTGCCATCACGCATGCATCCGGGTACATTTTATGCCTTGCCACAATCACCGCAAACATTCAAACAATTGCTCATGATTGGAGGGATAGATAAATATTTTCAATTGGTAAAATGTTATCGCGATGAAGACCTGCGTGCCGACCGCCAGCCTGAATTTTCACAGATTGATTGTGAGATGTCTTTTGTGGACAAAGAGGACATCATGACACAATTTGAAGCCCTTATGCAACATCTTTTCAAATCGGTTTTGAATGTAGAAATTCATACACCTTTCACTCGAATGAATTGGCATAATGCCATTGAAAAATATGGTACCGACAAGCCTGACCTCCGTTTTGGTATGGAAATACAGGAAATATCAAGGCTTGCTCAGAATAAAGGATTTAAAGTGTTTGATTCAGTGGAATATGTGGGCGGGATATGTGCTGAAAAATGCGCTTCATACTCACGTATACAATTGGATGAGCTCACAAAATTTGTTCAGCAGCCACAGGTTGGTGCCAAAGGTCTGGTGTATGTCAAATACAATGAAGATGGCAGTTTTAAATCATCGGTTGACAAGTTTTTTAACCAGGCAGACCTGAAAATCTGGGCAAAAGCTTTTGAGGCCGAACCAGGAGACCTGATGTTAATTTTAGCCGGAAAAAAGCAGGAAACGCTGGAACAATTATCAGTATTGCGGCTTGAAATGGGCAATCGTCTCAATTTACGCACACCGGGCAAGTATGTACCATTATGGGTGATAGATTTTCCCTTGCTCAAATGGGATGATGAAACAAACCGGTATTACGCCATGCATCATCCGTTTACATCTGCAAAAGCAGAAGATATTAAATTAATGGATGTAGATCCCGGAAAAGTGCGTGCCAATGCTTATGATATGGTAATCAACGGAGTGGAGCTTGGTGGTGGGTCAATCAGGATTCACAATGCGGACGAGCAAAAACGTATGTTCAAACTGCTTGGTTTTACAGAGGAAGCAGCCAGGGCACAATTCGGATTTTTGCTCGATGCATTCCAGTATGGTGTGCCTCCCCACGGTGGCATTGCTTTTGGATTTGACCGCATCTGTGCACTGTTTGGCGGCAACGACAGCATCCGTGATTACATTGCTTTCCCAAAAAACAACGCCGGACGGGATATCATGATTAATGCACCAGCCCGGATATCTGAAGAACAGCTTAAAGAGCTAAAATTAAAGATTGTTGATAAAATATAATTTATTCCACAATATCCAGTTCTTTAATGATATTGTCAGCACCTCCGATTTTTTCAATAACCCACAACACATAACGTGCATCCACGTTGATAGTACGCTGCAATTCGGGATTGTAAATAAGGTTGCCGCACAACCATTCCCAGTTGCCGTCAAATGCCAGGCCCACAAGCTCACCATTTCCGTTTATTACAGGACTTCCGGAATTTCCACCTGTGATATCATTGTCGGTGATAAAACAAACAGGTAAATTTCCTGTGTGGTCAGCATAACGCCCATAATCTTTGGCTTTGTATAATTCAATCAATTTTACAGGTACCTGGAATTCTTCATCATTGGGGTCATGCTTTTCAATGACGCCGTCAATATAGGTAATTTCTTTATAATGCACTGCATCAGCAGGATCATAGCTTTGAACAGTACCATAAGTCAGCCTTAAGGTTGAATTGGCGTTCGGATAGAATATTTTATCGGGCTGGAATTCACGTAAACCATGAATGAATTTACGCTCATTAACATTGATTTTATTCATAAGGCTTAAGTAAGTCATTTGTGGCCCTATAATAGAACTCATCAATCTTTCATTAAAAATAACCAGCGGGTCTTTTTTCAGTGTTTTGTATTTGGGCTTTTCAAAAAATTCCATGATACGTTCTTTGCTTGTAAATATGGAGTTTTCAAACACATCTTCTACAAATTCATCAATAGAGCCTTCAATGTTATCTGCTTTGTATTCATCAGGTAAATAAGCTGTGAAAAAGTCAATTTGCCTGTCAGTATCAATGTAATTAACATAGGCTTTCAAAAGATCCCGCAGTATTTCTTTATCCACCTCCGGGTGATAATTTTCATAATGGTCATCCAGTTTGCTTTCTAAGCGTTCTATGGTACTTCTTATCTTATCTTCATTTTCTTTTTTGTTTTCCAACAGTTTTTCCAGGGATTTATATTGCTGGATATACATGATTTTGTCGCTTGATTGAAGCAAACCTAGTGAACCAGCCAGCAGTTCTTCTGTCACAGGTTCTAAATCACTGTACAAGTCTTTCAGGTTGGGAAGAATATCACTATATTTGGCTTTCCTAGTTTTGTCAGCGTTTACCCATGTTTTAAATTCCTGCTGCAATTGTTCACGGCGTTGAATAGCTTCGGTCTGTTTCAGGTTCAGAGCTTCTCCTTTGAACATTTTATGGGCATTTGCCAGTGAAGCGTATTCGTCAGCCAGTTCCAATTTAAGTTCTTCATCTTTATCCATGAATTTTTTCATAACAGCCAGCTTTGTTCCAAGCATCTCAACCGCTATCGGGTCAAAAGAATTCATTTTGTATTCCATACCGTATGAAGGGAAATAACGTTCTGTTTGTCCGGGGAACCCCATAATCATGGTAAAATCGCCCTCTTTAAAACCTTTGATTGAAACGGGCAAATGGTACAGAGGTTTATACGGCACATTGTCTTCCTTGTATTCATCTGTAGGATTGCCATCTTTATCCATGTAAACACGGAAAATGGAAAAATCTCCGGTATGGCGTGGCCACATCCAGTTATCGGTGTCGCCGCCAAATTTGCCTATGGACGAAGACGGTGCTGCCACAAAACGCACGTCTCCAAATTCCTCATAAACAAACAAATAATATTCTCCTCCCTTGTACATTTCTTTAACCTTGGCAGAATAATGATTATCTGCCTCTGCTTTGTCTTCGATTTCTGAAATGCGTTTATTGATAAGTTTATCCCGTTCACTTTGCTTGGTATCAAAGCTAATATCTTTCAACACCTCTTCAGTAACATCATCAATTCTGACAACCCTGGTTACACTTATGCCAGGCACAGGTATTTCTTCATCCAAGCTTTTCGACCAGTATCCATCGTCAAGGTAATTGGTTTCTGTGGATGATAAATTGGCAATGGCTTCGTAACCACAGTGATGATTGGTAAACAAAAGGCCTTTGTCAGAAACCATTTCTCCGGTACAAAAACCCTGTCCACCTTCGCCTACAAGTTGGAATATAGCATCTTTAATGCTTGAATTGTTGATACTGTAGATTTCTTCAGGACTGAGTTTCAAGCCCAGTTTCTGCATGTCTGTATAATTCATTTTACTGATGTGGCCTGGTATCCACATGCCTTCGTCTGCCTTTGCAAAAGTGATAAAGGCAAATAAAATTGCTAAGAGTACACTAAATTTTTTCATACTTTTTACTTTTTTACTTTTATTATTGGTTGCGTTTAAAATGTTCTTAAAAATATTTATTTTTATTACACGTTGATGTTTTTAATCTTAATAATAATTTAAGTACCCAGTATTAGTTTTTAAATTCCACATTATCTGTCTTTTAATTCATTCCCACATTGACATTAAAAACCTAATCAGAACCTTTTATAAATGTATTTGCCAAACAATTCCCCAAATGAAACAACCAAACCCCTTTATTTTACCACCACATTGATGATTTTACTAGGCACAAAAATAAATTTTATCAATTGTTTGCCTTCAATCCACTTTTGGGCTTTTGGATGATTCATCACCGCTTCCTGTATATCCTCTTTTTTCATATCGTTGGGTACGTCAAGCTTAAAACGCATTTTTCCGTTGAACGATACCGGGTATTCAAAACTGTTTTCAACCAACAGTGAAGTGTCAAATGCAGGAAATTCAGCATCCACTACTGAGCCGTCATTACCCAACAAATGCCACAGTTCTTCTGCAATATGCGGAGCAAACGGGGCAATCAGTATTATCATAGGTTCAAGTATTTCTCGCTGGTTGGCTTTTAATTCTGCCAGCTGACTGGTGGTAATCATCAATGTGGAAATACAGGTATTGAAAGAAAAGCGCTCAATGTCTTCACCCAACTTTTTTATGCAGGCGTGCAGGATTTTTTTGGATTTTTCATCTGCTTTTTCATCCGAAACAGAAAACCGGTTGTCACGGTGAAAAAGCCGCCAGAATTTTTTGACAAACCGAAATACACCTTCAATGCCATTGGTATCCCATGGCTTATGGGCTTCAATCGGACCAAGAAACATCTCATACATACGGAGAGTATCAGCGCCATACTGCTCCACCAGGTCATCCGGATTTTGAACGTTGTACTTTGATTTGGACATTTTTTCCACTTCCCAGCCGCAAATATAATTGCCGTTTTCCAGCACAAATTCTGCATCCACGGCATCATGGCGCCATTTTTTAAACGCTTCAACATCAAGGATGTCATTGTCAACAATGTTGACATCCACATGTTGCTTAATTGTATCGTATTGATTTCTAAGTCCGTAGCTGACAAATTTATTGTCATTTTTCACCTTATAGACAAAGTTCGAACGGCCTTGTATCATGCCTTGGTTTATCAGCTTCCTGAATGGTTCTTCTTTGACAGACAAACCAATGTCATAGAGAAATTTGTTCCAAAATCGGGCATAAATAAGGTGCCCTGTAGCATGTTCGGCCCCGCCGACATACAAGTCCACATCCTGCCAGTAATTGACCGCATCCTCTGAAAAATACCGTTCATCATTGTGTGGGTCCATGTACCGGAGATAATATCCGCTTGATCCGGCAAAGCCGGGCATGGTATTGGTCTCCAGTGGATACCCTTCTTCCGTTTTCCAGTTTTCAGCTCTTGCCAGTGGTGGCTGACCGTCTTCAGTAGGTTGATATTTGTCAACTTCAGGCAAATTCAGCGGTAAGTTATCTTCAGACAAGGTATGTGGAATCCCATCTTTGTAATACACAGGGAAAGGTTCTCCCCAATACCGCTGACGACTGAAAATGGCATCACGCAGCTTATAATTTACCTGGACATGGCCTATATTTTGTGCTTCAATATAGTCAATCACTTTCCGGATGGCATCTTTTACTTTCAGCCCGTTAATGAAATCTGAATTGATGATGGTTCCCTTGGTTGAATCCTTGCTGTCTTCCCAATCATCCGTATTGCCTAATTGTTCTCCCTCTGGCACAACCACCTGGATAATGGGGATATCAAAGTGCCTGGCGAATTTAAAATCGCGGCTGTCATGTGCAGGCACAGCCATGATTGCACCGGTGCCATAGCCTGAAAGCACATAATCGGCTATCCAGATGGGGATTTTTTTGCCATTCATCGGATTGACGCCATAAGCACCTGTAAAAACACCGCTTATTTCCTTGGGCTCAGCTTGTCGTTCACGCTCTGATCGTTTTTTTACCTTTTCGATGTAAGCATTTACTTTTTGTTTTTTTTCATCTGTGGTAATTTTATCAACCAATTTGTGCTCCGGTGCCAGCACCATGAAAGTTGCACCCCAGAGTGTATCCGGTCGTGTGGTAAACACTTCGATTTTTTCATCGTGTCCTTCAATACAAAAATACACGGATGCCCCCACAGATTTGCCTATCCAGTTTTTTTGCATTTCCTTCAGCGAATCACTCCAGTCGATGGTTTCCAGTCCGTTCAGTAAACGCTCAGCATAAGCTGTGATGCGCAACGACCACTGTTGCATGCGTTTTCTTTCAACAGGATGACCACCACGCTCCGAAAAACCGTCTTTCACCTCATCATTGGCGAGCACAGTGCCAAGTGCAGGACACCAATTTACCATGGTTTGGGAAAGGTAAGCCAAGCGATAATGCATGAGTATGTCTGATTGCTGTTTTTTTGACATCTGTTTCCATGCTTCAGCGCTAAACGGTTCGTGTTCATCATGGGCAGCATCAACAGCTTCACTGCCTTGTTTTTCAAAGCTGTCAATAAGTATTTTGATGGGCCGTGCTTTCTGCTGAGATTGATCGTACCAGTGATGAAACAACTGTATAAACGTCCATTGTGTCCATTTGTAGTACTTAGGGTCGCAGGTACGAACCTCACGTGACCAGTCAAAGCTGAAACCAAGTTGGTCAAGCTGGCTGCGGTAACGTTTGATGTTTTTTTCAGTGGTTATTGCAGGATGCGTTCCCGTTTGTATGGCATATTGTTCGGCAGGCAATCCATAAGCATCAAACCCCATGGGGTGCAACACATTAAACCCTTTCAGCCGTTTATAGCGGGCATAAATGTCGGAAGCAATGTAACCCAGCGGGTGGCCAACATGTAAACCGGCCCCCGATGGATAAGGAAACATATCAAGCACGTAATATTTGGGCTTGCTGCAGTCTTCTGTTACTTCATAAACCTGGTTTTCCTGCCAGATTATCTGCCATTTTTTTTCAATTTCTGTGAAATTGTATTCCATAATAGTGTGTTATTCTGTCTAAGGAAATTTCCGCCTGCGAAAATAGCAATAATTTGGGAAGCCTGAAAAATTACAGCATTGAACCTTCGATTGTCGCTTAGCGAATTAGCGCCTATATGGACATGGCTAATCACTTAGAAACAATCATTTATAACATCACGAAGCGACAAGCATTGTATTTTTTTGGGCAGCAGGAACATATTGTCTCTGGCTCCGCCTGCTATCTGCTGCACTGCCTTGTTTTTTTTGCCTTGCTGTGGGCAGGAGTTTCCCCGTCACTCTGCCCTGCAGCGCAAAAAATAACAATGCAGCACAGCAGGATATACGGCTCTGCCGGGCTGCGAAATAAAGTCCTCTAAACACTTTAAAACCTGTGAATAACTTATTGCATTTGCTTTATGAATGAACGATTTTAAAAATCCGAGTACTGTAAATAATTTATATATATTAATCATATTATTATTCTAAATATTAGCCGTTGCTAACGGTTAGTAACCGTTATTAACCGTTAGCAACGATTTTATAACTCATTTACAACTATTTACTATTTAACATAAGATAATTTATTTTGAATTATTTTCATGATTCAACCTATTTCATATCATTACATATAATATATTTTCTTTAATTAAGCTGATAACAATAAGCCGCTACATTTGCCAGTAACCAGCTTTGAAAATAGCCACCGTTCTCCAATGTTTCGTCACAGCTTTTTTTTACCTGTCACTCTGCCTGCAACGCAAAAAGACAGCAATCCATGGAAACAGGATATTCAGCGCTGGCGGGCTGCAACAACGCGGAGTTTACATTATTATTTGGAAAAATCCTGAATATTATATGCATATCTGCATTGTGATTGCACATTTGCATAATATTTGATTTAATTACCAATAATACCTTAACTAATTCGGAGAATGTTAATATTTTTTTGTGAATATATAAATTTATTTATGTAAATTTGCATTGTAATTGTAATTATACATAAATATGATAGAAAGAAACATACAAAAACACTTGAAAAAAGTATTGGGTAAATACCCGGTATTATCCCTGACAGGACCAAGGCAATCGGGGAAAACGACGCTATTGAAATCCTTGTTCAATGATTATGCATACCACAACCTTGAACGTCCTGATACAAGAGAACTCATTATGACTGACCCAGTAGGCTTACTTAAAAATCCACAAAAAGGCGTTGTTTTGGATGAGATACAAAACGTACCTGAACTATTTAGCTATATACAAGCATTTGCAGATGAAAACAAAATCAACGGACAATACATTCTTTCCGGGTCTCAAAGTTTTTTATTAAACAATGCCATATCACAAAGTCTGGCCGGAAGAACAAGCATAAACAAATTATTTCCTTTTGATACTTCTGAATTAAGCGGGTATATTGACAAATTAAGCACACAGGAACTGATATTGCAAGGCTTTTACCCGAGAATCTATGACCAGCAAATACACCCGGATGATTATTATCCGGATTATGTACAAACCTACGTTGAAAGAGATATACGCACATTAAAACAAATAGGTGATCTTAATCTTTTTAACCGTTTTATTAGTTTGTGTGCCGGAAGGGCAGGACAGATTCTGAATTACAGCTCACTTGCAAACGATACAGGCATATCAATAAATACTGCCAAATCATGGATTTCGCTGCTTGAAACCAGTTATGTCATATTCTTACTTCAGCCATGGTACAAAAACATGAATAAACGAATAATAAAATCACCTAAACTTTATTTTTATGATACCGGATTGCTGTCCTCTCTGCTGAAGATACGAGATGCGCATAACCTCAGGACCCATTATCTGTATGGCAGTATTTTTGAAAATTTCGTTATAACCGATTTTCTAAAAAAAAGCCATCATAAAGGAATAAAACCCAACATGTATTTCTGGAGAGAATCCAATGGTACTGAAATTGATCTGCTTATTGAAGTGAACAGCACAAAAACACTGGCCGTGGAAATAAAGAGCGCTGCAACTTTTAACAAGGATTTTATCAAAAACCTCAACCATTTTCCCAATAAAGTAGAAAACGCAAACATTGAAAAACACCTTATTTTCGATGGAGATACCAATGGTAAAATAAAAGACATTTATTTTAGTTCGTGGAGAAAATAACCCGGCGTTTAAATCGAAAATTTTGCAGTATTTTACAAAATTCTCGAGTTAATACTTAGCCTTAAAGGGCAACAACAGTCCGGGCATTTTTTTAACTTTACACCATGCCAGGCATCTACATCCATATCCCGTTTTGCCGTCGCAAGTGTGCCTATTGTGATTTTTATTCCGTTGCTTTGCTGAACAAAGAACCTGCCTTTATCAATGCATTAGCCCGGGAAATCACCTCGAAAGCAAACAAACAACCCATTGAAACCATTTATTTTGGCGGGGGCACGCCTTCCGTTTTATCAAAAACTTCAATTGAACGGATTCTAAACGCAATCTACAAGCATTATAGGATTGCTGACGTGCCGGAAATTACCCTTGAAGCCAATCCCGATGATATCACAAGCGAAAAAGCAAAATTCTGGCTTGATACCGGCATTAACAGGCTCAGCATCGGGGTACAATCGCTTGATGATGATGCACTGAAATTTCTCGGACGCAGGCACAATGCCAAAACCAGCTTGAAAAGCATTGAAATAGCCCAAAATGCAGGTTTTCAAAACATCTCCGCAGATTTGATCTATAACCTTCCAGGTCTGTCATTACAAGGATGGAAAAAATGCATCAGCACCTTATTGCAAACAGGAATTAAGCATTTGTCAGCTTATCAGCTTGGCGTAGAAAAAGGAACCCTGTTGTACCGTAGATTTAAGAATGGCGATTTTACCATGACAGATGATGAAGCAGCCTACACGCAATTTATGAGCTTGTATGAGATCACGGAAAAACATGGTTTTCCCTGGTACGAAATATCCAATTTTGCACAGGAAGGTTTCAAAAGCCGTCATAACTCATCGTATTGGAATGGTGATCATTACTTCGGGTTTGGCCCGGGTGCCCATGCGTATGATGGCAAAAAACGGCGCTGGAATATCCCGGACCTGAATGCCTACATTAAAAACCCGATAACGCACTACGAAACAGAAATCCTCAGCCCGAAAGACAACATCAATGATTACTTAATCACACACCTGAGAACCCGTGAAGGCATAAATCTAAAATTCATGGAACGGCATTTCAATGCATTTGATATTGATGGTTTGAAACAAAAAATGGAAATTTACCTGCACACCGGAAAAGCCCGCTATCACGCGGAATGTATTTCACTCACCCGTGAAGGATTATTCATCTCCGACGCCATCCTGAAAGATATTATTTACTAGATCCGCAGTTTATAAACAAATTAAATAAAGACCGGAGACCGAAGTCAGAAGACCGGAGCAGAGAGTACATCCTAAAATATTTTCCGACTACTGACTCCCGACTCCCGTCTTCGGTCTTCCGACTTCCGACTTTTTTACATACATTGATTAATTTTGAACACATTAAAGAAACTTCAATTACTTTTCTTTAGCCTCAAATTCGAAAATCACACGTTATGGAACATAGAAAAATCAATCCAGCCTTTACATCTATTCCGATATTTCTTGCTTTTTTATGCATGGGTTTTGGTGATGTAGCAGGCATCCTTACCGATTTAGTCAAAGAAGAATACAAATTAAGCAATTTCATGGCTGGTTTTGTTCCGGCATCCGGTTTTGTGATGTTTGGCCTGTTATCGGTACCGTTTAGCATGGTAATGGAAAGGCATAGTAAAAAAAAGATATTGGTTTTCGGGTTAATAGTCGCCTTGCTGGGGTTACTTATTCCCCTGATGTTTGGATTTAGTTTGTTTGTTATTTTATTGCTCTCTATTTTGTTGCTTGGTGCAGGGGCTACCTTGCTTCAGGTAGCCGGCAATCCCATCATGCGGGATGTTTCCCCTGAAGGCAAATATTCCAGAAATCTGAGTTACGGCCAATTTCTAAAAGCCATAGGATCTTTATCCGGGGCGCTGTTACCCGCTGCAGCGGCTGCATGGTGGGGTATGGACTGGAAACTCCTGTTTCCGGTTTACGCTGTAGCCATTGGTATTACTGCAATTATCCTGCTTCTGATCCCCATCAGGGAAAAAACCATACCGGAAAAACCACCCGGTTTTTTATCCTGCATAAACTTGCTTGGGAACCCCGGCATCGCCATTATGGTGCTTGCCATATTTCTGTATGTCGGAGCCGAAGTCAGCATGGCCTCAAAATTGCCCAGTTACCTTGAAAACAATTATGGCCTGGATATTGAAAAACTTGGGGTTGCCAGTGTAGGCTTGTTTTTTCTGAGCATCATGGCAGGGCGTTTTTTGGGCGGCGTAATGCTCAACTGGATAAAAGCCCAGGTGTTCCTGCTGGTCACTACGGTAATTGCCCTCATTGGCATCGGTGGACTGTTTATAGGCTCCCAGCCTGTGGCAATTGTTTCCATTATTTTAGCCGGACTGGGATTTGCCAATATATTCCCCTTGATCTTTTCCATTACCGTGGATAAATACCCGGAATACACCAATGAACTTTCTGGCCTGATGGTAACTGCCATTATTGGTGGTGCTGTTTTACCACTTGTTATGGGTAAAGTGGCCGATATGACTAACGTGACCATTAGTATTATCGTACCGGGAATGGCCATTTTGTATTCATTTATTGTTGCATTGAAAAGACACTAACCTTTTTGATTTCTAACCATGGCGACGCTAAGACGCAATGGGAAAAAGATGAATCATAAACGATAGCACGAAAGTGAGATTGCACTAAAGCACGATTGGGAGACGGAGAAATGGAATGACTGCATGAAAGCATTGCTTTTATTCAATCATGCCATCGTTCAATCCTGATATTCCATTAAATTTTAGAACAGAGCAATAAATTTTTTTAAACTTTGACACCGTCTTTAAGGTAAGTAGTTACTTTTGTTGATATTCATTTATTTTTATATTCACATTTAGTTACAAAATAAGAATCACATGAAGGATAAAAATTCATTAATACTCAGTCTGGATGCCGGTGGTACCAACTTTGTTTTTTATGCTGTCAAAGGCAATAAAATCATTGGTGAGCCCCTTCAAAAACCGTCTTATGCCAATAATCTAAATAAAAGCCTGCAAACCATAGTTGAAGGGTTTGAAATACTGGCAGATCAACAATCAGAACCTGTGGTTGCTTTAAGCTTTGCTTTTCCCGGCCCTGCCGATTATGATAATGGTATCATTGGTAACCTGGGAAATCTGCCAGCTTACCGTGGTGGTGTAGCCCTTGGCCCTCTGCTGGAAGAAAAATTCGGGATACCGGTATTTATCAACAACGATGCCGACCTTTTTACCTATGGCGAAGCATTGAATGGCAGTCTTCCAAATCTAAACCAAAGGCTTAAAACCGAAGGTAGCCTGAAAACCTATAAAAACCTTGTGGGATTAACCCTGGGCACAGGCTTTGGTCTGGGTGTTGTAAACGATGGCCATTTGTTGCGCGGCGACAATTCCATGTCCAGTGAAATTTGGCTGATGCGCAACCCTGAATATCCCGAAGCCAACATTGAAGAATCTGTCAGCATCCGAGGCATACAACGCTCTTACCGAAAACTCAGCGGGGATACAGAAACGCTTACGCCAAAAGATATTTACGAACTGGCTGTTCATGGCAATGGAAAAAAACAACAAGCAGCTTTGGAAACATACCGGATTTTTGGCTACAACCTTGGGGATACCATTGCCACGCTTATCAGTTTGTATGATTCCAATGTGGTGATTGGCGGCGGTATTGCAAAAGCATGGGATTTGTTTATGCCTGCGTTGATGAAGCAACTTAACTCCGAATATATCACGCCTGAAGGCAATCGTATTCCCCGCCTTACCCATCAGGTGTATGACCTTGAAGATGAAAGTAATTTTAAATCTTTTGCCTCCGGGGATGAAAAAAAGTTGGCTTTACCAGGAAAAACCGAACCAATGTACAGGTATAATCACAACCCCCGTACCGGCATCATGAAATCTGCTTTAGGAACATCTCAGGCCGTAGTTACAGGAGCATATCACTTTGCATTGACAAAATTAGTGTGAAGCATCAACAGTTTTCATGGTTTCAAATTGCAGGATTGATACAGTTTCATTATTTTTACAATTTATTATTGATGATTGATTATGAGCAAAATATTGGTTATAGACGATGAAAAAAGCATCCGTAATGTATTGAAAGATGTACTGGAATCTGAAAAGTATCAGGTAGATACTGCCGAAAACGGCAAAAAGGGGCTTGAAAAGATTAAAAATGAGCCTCCGGATCTGGTGCTTTGTGATATCAAAATGCCTGGAATGGATGGTGTGGAAGTGTTGGAAAAAGCCCTTCAGGAAAATCCGGAGTTAACATTCATCATGATAACGGGGCACGGGGAAGTGGATACAGCGGTGGCCAGTTTTAAAAAAGGCGCCTACGATTTTATTCAAAAACCGCTGGATTTAAAACGCTTACAGATTACCCTGAAAAATGCCCTAGAACGGACTAATCTCATCACCGAAACCAAGCAGCTAAAGAAAAAAGTAAGTAAACGATATGAAATGGTCGGTGAGTCTGAACCCATGCAAAAAGTAAAAGCCATGATTGACCGTGTTGCCCCCACGGACGCACGTGTGCTTATCACCGGCGAAAACGGTACAGGCAAGGAGTTGGTGGCGCATCAGTTGCATGAAAAAAGCAACAGGTCGAAAGCGCCCTTTGTGGAAGTCAATTGTGCAGCCATACCATCGGAACTGATAGAATCAGAGTTATTTGGCCATGAAAAAGGCGCTTTTACCTCCGCTCATAAACAACGCAAGGGGAAATTTGAACAAGCCAACGGCGGCACTATTTTCCTGGATGAAATAGGTGATATGAGCTTATCTGCCCAGGCAAAAGTACTGCGCGCTTTGCAGGAAAATAAAATCAGCCGGGTGGGGAGCGATAAAGATATTTCTGTGGATGTCAGGCTTATTGCTGCCACAAACAAAAACCTGCGCAAGGAAATTGACAATAACAATTTCAGGGAAGACCTTTATCATCGCATCAGTGTCATCATTATTGATGTTCCTCCATTGAAAGAAAGGACAGAAGACATACCGTTGCTGGCTGATCATTTTTTGACGCAGATTTGTGCAGAACATGGCATCCCCAAAAAAGAAATATCCACCGATGCCATTGAAAAACTCAAATCATTTCCATGGACAGGGAATGTCCGTGAATTTAGCAACCTGATAGAACGGCTAATTATCCTGTGTCCGGACAAAATAACAAGCAAAGACATTGATAATTTCGTACAGCCCTTGATATAACTAGTAATGAGAAAAGAAAAAGACATTATAAAACCTGAAAATCTTTTAAAAGCCGGTTTTCCGTAAAAGACCTTATTAATTTCAATCAAAATAACTGATAGACAATTGATATGAAAAACTATTTTGCCCACGAAACCGCTGTTATTGATGATGGATGCATCATTGGTGAAGGCACAAAAATCTGGCATTTTTCTCACATCATGAAAAAAGCTATTTTGGGAAAAAACTGCAACCTGGGACAAAATGTACTGGTATCAACGGATGTGGTTCTTGGCAATAACGTTAAAGTGCAGAACAATGTGTCAATATACACCGGGGTTATCTGTGAAGATGATGTATTTCTTGGGCCTTCCATGGTGTTTACAAATGTTAGTAATCCACGGTCGGCAGTAATCCGGCGCGGCGATTATGAAATAACAATCGTCCATAAAGGGGCTACCATCGGAGCCAATGCTACCATTGTGTGCGGGCATGATATTGGTCAATTTGCGTTTATCGGAGCCGGAGCTGTGGTAACAAAAGAAGTAAAACCCTATGCCCTGGTTGTTGGCAACCCTGCCAGGCAGATTGGCTGGATGAGCGAATACGGTCATCGCCTGCATTTTGATGATACAGGGATAGCAACATGTCCTGAAAGTGGTGATAAATACCAAATAAAAAATGAACAGGTTTCAAAAATTGTTGTTAACCATTTTTAATTGATTAGTTACAAATATAACCTTATGGACAATAAAATAAATCGATTTGGCCTCATTGGTGTGGCAGGATACATTGCCATACGCCATGTAAAAGCCATAAAAGAAACCGGAAATGAATTGGTGGCTACACTGGATTTGTTTGATTCGGTGGGTTTTCTGGATGCGTATTTTCCGCATGCTGATTTTTTTCACGAGTACGAACGTTTTGACCGCCATGTGGATAAACTTAGGCGCAACAACAAAAAGCTTGATTACATCAGCATTTGTTCACCAAACTACCTCCATGATTCGCATATCCGCTTTGCACTGAAAAATGACACCCATGCCATTTGTGAAAAACCACTGGTATTGAATCCCTGGAATGTGAATGGCCTGGCAGAAATGGAAAAAGAAACAGGCAAAAAAATCAACACCATATTGCAATTGCGATTGCACCCATCCATTGTGGCATTGAAAGAAAAAATTGAAAAAGGGCCGAAAGATAAAGTGTATGATGTTGACCTTGCTTACATTACCAGTAGGGGAAACTGGTATCATTTTAGCTGGAAAGGGGACACGGAAAAATCAGGTGGCATTTCCACCAACATCGGAATACATTTTTACGATATGCTGACCTGGATTTTTGGTGATGTGAAAGAAAATATTGTGCATGAACATGGTAAAAAACGGGCAGCCGGTTTTTTGCAGCTTGAAAAAGCCCGCGTTCGTTGGGTGTTGAGTGTGGATGAAAACGATTTGCCGGAAAGCATCCGGAAAAAAGGGCAGCGAACATACAGGTCCATTACGGTAGAAGGCGAAGAAATCGAATTCAGCAAAGGGTTTACTGATCTGCATACACTCAGTTACCAGGAAATTTTAAAAGGCAAAGGTTTTGGCCTTGAGGATGCCCGAAAAAGCATTGAAATTGTGCATGAAATCCGCAATGCAACACCCATAGGCTTCAAAGGTGATTATCATCCGCTTTGCCGGCAATAATCCTTTATAATTAATCTGTCGTCATTTAAGCTGTTTTTAATATAATTAAGACTGGGGATTTAAGGATCATTTTAATTAAGGGCATCTCTAAAAACTAC
>JBNGDT010000003.1:0-45188 GCA_049975305.1 Bacteroidales bacterium
AACCTTCATTATTCTGACAGAGGGGGCTTACTTTTGAAAATAAAAATATTTTAACGAAGTATCAGCTATTTTTTTTAGATAGTTACGAATCTTTAAATGTCTTTTTTTATTTTTACCGGACAGTAATGATTCTAAATACATTTCTGTTTTAGGCAAAAATAGTAAATTTTGGAAATAAATCACAAATTAATTTCACTGTATTAATCATAAAAAAAGCCACCTGTGTGTTACAGATGACTTCCTAATATGATTTGATGTATGATCTTTAAAACCTGATACCAATGGTAGCCATCACAGCATGCCGCTGAATATCCATATTGGCAACCGGGCTGCTGACAGCAGGGCTTTCGTAAAGGAAATATTTCTCGCTTCTGTCCTGGTAAACATAGCCAAGATCGAAAAAGAAAGATTCATTACGCACGCCAATCCCGCCTGAATACTGCATAAAACTGGCATCGCTGTTATAATTATCATCTTTGTATGGGGAATCATAATATGCCCACCCCAGACGGAATGCAACCATTCCAATGCGGTATTCTGCACCTGCTTTGATGTTGTGCGTGCCGGTATAATAATCGGCAATGATTTTATTTTCATCATCAAAGGCGTAATCTGATGCCCTGAGCTTGCTGATGCCGTAATTGGCATATTCATAATCCACACTCAGAATAGTGCTGTTGAAAAGGACAGTTGCGAGACCAGCCTGTGCCCGGAAAGGCGACGTGAGTTTGTAATTATACAGTCCCAGGGGAGATTCTTTTGTATTGCTCATCCATGTTGAATCCCATTGTGAGGAGAAATATGTGGAATACTCATCGTGCAAATTATAAAAAGTAGGTGTATGCAACGCCACACTGGTTCGCAGCCAATCCAGGGGGCGGTAAATAACCCCCATTTTTAAATTGTAACCTGTGCCGCTGGTTTTCAGTGTTTCTGCGTAAGTGAAGGAATTGAAATTATCAATCACATCATTGACATCATTTTCAGCGTAAAAAATGCTTTGTTCAAAATCCACCTGCTGGATACCAAAGCTGGCACCTGCATACAAGGTATGGTCAAAGTTCATGCCCATGGATAATACGTATTCACCTACGTTTCCACTGCGTTGGATGTTTTCTTTTTGTTCCTGGCCGAATGAACCTATGTTGGAAATGTAGCTGGTAGAATCTGCGTTGGCAGGATCAATGAGGTATGTGTAATATGCAGGCCAGCCATAGAAATCGCCCAGGTTTTCCGGCTTGTATCCATCTGATGTAGCAGCAAAATACTGGGCCATGGAGTTGTTCTCAATGATGCCTTCAATTTTAATGCATTGATTGAAATTACTCAGTTGGTTGTAGCCGAATCCAAAACTCAGACTTTTGAGAGCATTGCCTTTGCTTTCAAACAACATTGTACCCACATACCCCAGGTTGCCGATGTTCATGTTATATGTGAAATCGCTGGATTTCTTGTCAATGTATGCCGCATCAGTTTGTGTGTACATGATGCCTGGTGTAAATGTGACTTCAGACCTGCGAAAAACGCCGAGTGCTGCCGGGTTTTGCGAAATGGCTCCAAAATCACCACCTAAGCTGCCGAATGCTCCTCCCATGCTGTTATACCTGGCGGTTCCCGAAGGATTGAGCCATGAATAACGAAGCGCATCTACCTGGTTCTGAGCAAAGAGCCCGAAACTGAGTGCGATTAATACTGTGCTTACAATGTATCTTTTCATCGTTTTGTTATTTTGTTATAGTTCATGTTAAACATCTATTACACAATGTTTTATTATCTACCCCGGCTCCCTGATGATCCACCAGAAAAGCTGCCACCGGATGAACGTCCTCCTGAGGAACCACCGAATGATCCACTTGAAGAACCGCCACTGAAGCTGCCTGAACTTGATGAAGAGCGGCTGCCACTACTGCTGCTGCTTGAGTTAAAGCCTGAGCTGCTGTTTCGTGATGAACCTGAAGAAGATCGGTTAATTGAGCTGCTGTTGCTGCCGCTATTTCTCGTAGGGCTGCTGTAACTCCTTGAGGGGCGTACGTTGTTTTGATGTGAACTTGAACTTCCAGACCTGTATTTAGTATTGGAACTTCCAGACCTGTTGTAATAGTTGTTCCTTGTATTGGTGTTCCCTGACGGCCTTGTGTACCGGGAATTGTCTCGTACATCACTTGATGTATTATAGTTATTTCGGGTACTTGAGGGAGTATGGTTATAACTACGGTTGGTGTTGTACCTGTTTCCGGTTCTGTTATCAGGACGTTGATAATACCGGGGCTTTTTATCGGTGCTACTTTGATTATTTATCCGTTTGTTGTCATCACGTTCTGCAGCGTCATTGCGTCCGTTGTTATCTTTAATTTCATTGTAAGTAGGAGTAGGAGGATTTGCCGGATTTAGTTTTTGACTTCTGCTGGCATCGGCGTTCTGAATTTCAGATTCTGCTGCCTCAACATTTAACCTCGGTGCTCGTGATATGTCGTTAGGTTGTGCTTCAGATACGGATGTTTCTTTAGCTGCTCTGCTAACATCAATTTCATCACCTCGGCGTATAGCAACCGGTTTGTTATCATCATCTGATTCCATTCTCTCTGCATTGTTGACAACAGGAACGTTTGAATCAAAGCGCTTGTTCCTGTCATTTTCATCGGTATCACCGGGCCCCGGACGATGACCTGTGCCGTTTCCGCCTACAGATCTACGGTGTCCATAATACACATTATTGTTTTCGTATGCAAGCCAATCATTATAGTTGCCCGAATAATATCCATCCCAATAGCCGTGATAGTAACCGCTCCAATATGGAGAATAATACGGATAATATCCCCAGTGTGTGTACCATGGAGTATGCCAATAGTGTGGATAGTAAGGATAACCCCAGCCAAGGTAAAACCCCCAACCGGAATACCAGTTGTAATTTATGCCCCAGTACCAGTTATCATAATACCAGGGATCGTAATAACAATCATGAAAATACCTTAACCGGTTTGAATATGTATCCCCATAATAATAGTAGTTGTTTATGACATCGCCGCCACCACCATAATATTCATCATCGTAGTATCCATCGTCATAATAAGCAGTATCATCATAATATGCTGTGTCTTCGTAATAGTATTCATCATCAGCATAATACTCATTATCCTGATATGCGGGGTCTTCATATTGATTTTCATATTTGTTATCATAAGATTCGGAATATTGTGCGGGCTTTTCAGATAATACTTCATCACCAGGTGAATAGTAAATATCATCATAGCCGTTATCTTCGCCCAAATATACACTGGTAGTGCAACTTGTAGCAAAGATTATAATTGCGAGTGATAATAATTTTAAAAGTTTCATGATGTTATCTTATTTTTTTTAGTTTTGACAATCTATTTTTCAAGTAATAAGGTGCAAAATTCATACCAAAATTGATATGTCAAAAGGATTAACAAAACGCAGCGAGAACTATTCACAATGGTATAATGAACTTGTTGTGAAAGCTGATCTGGCAGAAAATTCTGCAGTAAGAGGATGTATGGTGATCAAGCCATACGGATATGCAATTTGGGAAAAAATGCAGTCTGTATTGGATAACATGTTTAAAGAAACGGGGCATTCAAATGCTTATTTTCCGCTTTTTATCCCGAAATCTTTTTTTGGAAGGGAAGCCAAACATGTCGAAGGTTTTGCCAAAGAATGTGCTGTAGTAACCCATTACCGGCTTAAGAATTCAGATGAAGGCATTGTGGTTGATCCTGATGCTAAGTTAGAAGAGGAACTGGTTGTACGACCCACATCTGAAACGATTATCTGGAATACTTACAAAAACTGGATACAGTCTTATCGTGACCTTCCCATACTTGTAAATCAATGGGCTAATGTTGTGAGATGGGAAATGCGCACCCGCTTTTTTCTGAGAACAACAGAATTTCTGTGGCAGGAAGGGCATACTGCGCATGCAACCAGGGAAGATGCGATAAAAGAAACAAAGCAAATGATCAATGTATATGCTGATTTTGCTGAGAATTGGATGTGTATTCCTGTGATTGTAGGTACAAAAACGGATAGTGAACGATTTGCCGGAGCTATTGAAACTTATTCAATCGAAGCGCTAATGCAGGACGGGAAAGCCTTGCAGAGTGGTACATCACATTTTCTGGGGCAGAATTTTGCCAAAGCCTTTGATGTGAAATTCCTGACCAAAGACAACAAAGAAGAATATGTGTGGGCCAGTTCGTGGGGTGTTTCCACACGTCTTATGGGAGCTCTTATAATGGCACATTCCGATGACAAGGGCCTTGTTTTGCCACCAAAACTGGCACCAACACAAGTTGTAATTGTGCCTATTTTTAAAAATAAGGAACAATTGGATGCCATTCGCAAAAAGGTGGATGGGATTATGTCCGGTTTAAAAGCAAATGGCGTTACGGTGCATTTTGATGACCGGGATGCACAACGACCTGGCTTTAAATTTGCTGAATATGAAATGAAAGGATATCCTGTTCGGATTGCTGTTGGTCCAAAGGATTTGGAAAATAATACATTTGAGGTTGCCAGGCGCGATACCATGGAGAAAAATATAGTATCAGCAGACAATGTTGTGAATGAAATAGTATCTTTACTGGATAATATTCAGAAGAATATTTATGCAAAAGCACAAAAAAGATTAACCAACAATACGGTAAAGATTGATGATTATGAAAGCTTTAAAAAACACATGAAAGAAACCCCTGGTTTTGTTATGGCTCATTGGGATGGCACTAAAGAAACCGAAGCCCGTATCAAGGAAGAAACCAAAGCCACCATTCGATGTGTGCCCTTAGGTGCTGAGCCGGAAGAAGGAAAATGTATGGTAACAGGCAAACCATCCAAAGGCCGGGTTTTATTTGCCAAAGCGTATTAATTAAAAAAACAGACATTATGAAAGAGGAAATAATCAAAACATTGCTTGAGAAATCACAGACCAAGCAAATTGCCTACGATTGCACAAAAAATGCGTTTAAACAACTGAAATTATTGTTGCAGGATATTGTCAGTGAATACAATGCTGAAATGGATGATGCTGACAAACGTGTGTTATTGGAGTACCGTGACCGGGGTGTGTTTGAAGCGGAAGTACGTATTGCCGGAGACCTGTTGATTTTTAATATGCATTCCAATGTTTTTGAATTTCCTTCTGATCACCAGGTCTGGAAAACTCAAAGTGCTCAGGAAAGCCCACTCAATACTTATGCCGGGATTATTAATATTTATAATTTTTTGGCAGACAGTTTTAAGTATAACCGGAGTGATGACCTGGGATACCTTATCGGACGGATTTTTATAAACAAAAACAATAACTATTTTATCGAAGGCAGAAAAGAAATCGGATATACATATCCTACGTTTGAAGATTATGAAATTTCCGGTGAGGCACTGAAAAAAATTATAGAAGGAACATTGTTGTTTGCGTTGAAATTTGATTTGCTGGTACCTCCCATTGATAATATCCAGATTGCTTCGGTATCACAAATGCGTGAACGTATAAATAAGTCAAAAACACAAACAGGAAAGAGAGTGGGGTTTAATTATAGTCCATGGGATGATTAGTAATTATCTTGTCAGTATTAATTACATATAAAAAAAGCTGCCCGAAAAGACAGCCTTTTTCAATGTTATGAAAGTTACAGACTATTTTACGATTTGTAGTTTTATCATAGTATCTTGATCTTCTTTGGTAAGTCTCAAAAAGTAAATGCCTTGTTTTTGCTTATTAAGATTGAGTCTGAACACAGCATCTTCAATGGTACCATTGTCAACGACCCGGCCCTGGCAGGTATAAATTTTATAATCAACATCCTGGCAATTTTCAATCACAAATTGTCCTGTTGAGGGATTGGGATAAATATTCACTTGTCCATACCCAAAATCTGCAATGTTGTCATGCAATACATCAATTGTGAATGCTTGTGTAGCTGTATTATTATCGGTATTACTCACTCTAAGGATAACATCATAACTTTCAGAAGCAATTGTAATGTCCGGAGCTGTTCCGCTGAGATCTGCCGTTCCGTCGCCATTGTCTGTAAGTGTTAGCCAGGCAGGAATTTCTGTAGCCATGAATGTTAGATCCAGCGCATTGGGATCTTCAGCGGTTACATTGTAGGTGTATGCTTCTCCCTCACCGATTTCTGTTACAGGAGTAGATGTGAAATAAGGTGAAGCGCCTGGCATTCCGGGCCACTTGTAAATACCACCAGTGTTTGCATCTTCATTGAATCCACCTGCCCATCCGGTATTAATATCTAACATTTGTACACAGGTGTATTGCACAGAATCATCCATTTGTGTCCAGGTATCACCGTAATCAAGTGAATACATGGATTTGTTTTCTTCTAAAGCCTGGCTGATTTTAACGGCAACGATCATACCTGGAATGCCTGGAACTGCAGAAATATCTGATGGTTGATCAGCCTCATCAATAGTAATGGGATCCCAGTTGGCACCTCCATCGGTGGTTTTACGCATAGCCCAGCTTTCAATCTGGCCAGTGGTTTGATTGATTACTTGTGCAATGATAAATCCATTATCTTCATCGGTCATAGAAATGCGACTGACGTTATCTTCTCCGGTTGTGAATACTTCCCAGGTGGCTCCTTTGTCAGTTGTTTTGAAAAGGCGTCCGGTACTGGTGCCAAACCATGCAATGTCTCCAACGGCATCATACACGCCTGTCCAACCCATTTCATTTGTTTCTGGATCAGGAATATTGGCTCCGTCAACGCGTGTCCAGGTGGTTCCACCATCAGATGTAGTATAAATTTCAAATTCGCCACCTTCGGGGTCTCCCATGCAGAAGCCTTCAGTGGCATTAAACATGTGTACAACGTTGGGGAAAGATGCGGATCCGTCAAAAGCTGCGGTTGTTTGTTCTGCCCAGTTTTCACCACCATCAGTTGTGTGATAAATGCCACCACCGCCGTTGATATCATACATGGCTACCCATGCGTTCAGGCTGTCAACAGCAGTAATACACCCGGGTGCGAGGTTAGAGGGTGCTTCTATGGTATTAGCTTTCCAGTGTTCTCCTCCGTCAGATGTTCTTGAGAAATCGCTTGTTATAGATCCTCCGGTGCCATCGTATGTTAATGTCCATGCGCTATTCATATTTGCAATGGCAATTTGAAAGATACCACGGAAAGGGCTTGTAAATCCTGTGTTTTGTTTTATCCATGCTGATTCAGGGCCTCCTGAACCATCAGTAACAATGATGAATGCAGTTTTTTCTTCCACATTGGTGTTGGTTCCGTCGGAAACTTCAAGGGTAACAGAGAAAACACCTGTTTCATTGTATTTAATGTTGCTGGGATGTTGTGCAATGCTTGATGTTTGCATAGCTCCTTCAAATGTCCAGTACCATGATGTTGGATTTCCTGTACTTAAATCTGTGAAATCAACTGTTCCATTTACAGGAATAACAACATCACTTGCCTCAAAATCAGCAACCAGGCCTACAATTGAATCTTGTGCAGCCTGTACTGCAGCAGCAGCATTTATTCGGCCTGCTCCGATGCTGTCAATAAATTCTGTATTTTCAGCATCGACATTATCACATGTGGCTTTTAAAATGGCAGTAAGTTTTTCAGGTGTCAGGTCAGGATTGGCAGAAAGCATTAATCCGCATAATCCGGATGTAACCGGAGCAGCCATTGATGTTCCCTGCATAATATCATACTGTCCGGTCACGCCATATTCGGCAGCTCCACCGCCGCTTCCGTTGAGAAGTGAGTTCAAGTCTCCGGCTTCACTTGCAGTCGTTGATAGAACAGTGAATGCTCCAATACCCATAAAACCACTGTTAAAATATCCGCCGGGAGCAAGCACATCAATCCATGTGCCATAGTTTGAAAAATCGGATTTGTTGTCACCCACGTCATTTGAACCAACTGCAATTACGTGATCCAGAGCTGCAGGATATCCTACATAGTTGATCGGAATATCAGGATTCATCTGTGTTTCCATGCCGTTCCCGTTATTGCCGGCTGCTCCTACTAATACACATCCTTTATTGTATGCATAGTTAACAATGTTTTGCATGGTGGTAAAGTATTGGGGGGATCCCCATGACATGTTAATCACATCAGCACCATGATCGGCAGCCCAGACAATGCCTTCAAAGCCGGCAGCCATAGCTTGTCCGTCTGAAGCATCATCACCAAGTTTTACGGCCATCAGGCTAATATTATAACCTATAGACGATACACCAATTCCATTATTGGTTTCGGCAGCTATCAATCCGGCACCATGTGTGCCATGTGACCAAATGTAAGTGTTTTCGGGTGGAGATGGATCATCATCTCCATCCCCTAAATCCACTTGTGCCACAATTTTATTTTGTAAATCCGGATGATCAACATAGATTGCATTGTCAAGAATGGCTACCACAACGTTTGGATTTCCGGTGGTTATATCCCATGCAGCTTCTGCATTGATGTTGGTGAGGTGCCAGTTTGCTTCCGCTGTTCCGAATAATCCGCTGGTTGCCCCGTAGTAGGGATCATCTGTTACCAGCGATATTCTGAATAATGGTGCTTTTTCAGCGTATTCAATTTCCGGCAGGTTGTTCATTTCCCTGACCAATTGTTCCACTTCATGGATTTTATCAAAATCCATACGGAAAGTCCGTTGTAAAATGTCAGACTCTGCAGTCATAAATGGCATCCTCAGGTCTGTGATTTGATATTCTTCAAGTAAATCCTGAAGAAAGAACACATCTTTGGGGTTAATTTTTCCGTTTTCATCATGACTGACATTCAGATTAACATCATCATTGATCTTAAAATAAACGCGCCCATCTACGCACCAGTAGTCCACTGTTTGTGCGAAAGCACCAGCGGTAAAAAGGAGAGCAAAAAGTAATGAAACTAATTTTAAATTTTTCATAAGACAATCTGTTTTTTGGTAATTTAGGACAAAAATAAAAAAAAAGTATGATGTACGTAATTTTTTTTTAATTATTCTTTATTGCCTGTATAATATGCCTTTTCCCAGGCGGCACGGGTAGTATGTTTATGGAAAATCCAGCGTCTTTCAGGTTTCTTTTTACTACCCCCTTTGAAGAAAAAGTAACCAACACACCATGGGGTGATAAAAGTGAATGTATTTTTTTAAACATGGTATATGTCCAGGCTTGGGGATGTGCTTCAGGGGAAAAAGCATCAAAATAAACGAGATCATAGCTTGTTTTAAGACCAATTTTTGTAAAATCTGCCTGAGTTTTTTTCAATGTAAAAAGATTGCTGCAAGCATGAAGTTTTCCCCATGGTATTTTTGAGATAGCAATGCCTGCACTGCGATGCGGTTCCTCAAATCCTGAATAAAATGCGTGCAGGGTAGCTTGATCAGGAGGGTATAAATCTATCCCGTAATAAGTGACGTTAATGTGTTGCCGTGTAGTTTCCAGGTGGGTTAATACAGCATTCAATCCCGTTCCGAAACCAATTTCAAGAATGGTTATGTTTTGTTTATTGACAGCGTATAAGCCGTTTTTTATGAAAATATGGGAGCTTTCGGTCATTGCTCCGTTTACGGAGTGGTAATGTTCATTTAAAACATCACTGTACAATGTATAGGAGTGATCTTTTGTTTTTACCAACCGCTTCATAATCCAAAAATAAAAATTTTCGGATTAAAAGAAAAGGCTGCCAAATGTTTCTGACAGCCTTTTGAATTTGCAACTATTAGACATATATTAGACATAGATCTATTCAGGTTTTTCAACTTTCAGCACATCTGAGATGGCTTTTTCAAAACTGTCTTTTGGCAATGCACCTGCAGCCATTTGCGGTTTTCCTTCTACCGGGATAAACAGCAAGCTGGGAATGCTTCTGATGCCGAAAACAGAGGCTAGTTCCTGCTGTTCTTCGGTATTCACTTTGTAAAAGTTGACTTTCCCTTTGTATTCCTTGTCAAGTTCTTCAATAACGGGGGCAACCATTTTACAAGGGGCACACCAGTCCGCCCAGAAATCTATCATTGCGGGTTTATCTCCTTTGTAGTTCCACTCTTTTTCTTCGGTATAATCAAATACCTTCTCAATAAATTTTTCTTTTGTTAAATGTTCTACCATAGTTTTCTTATTATAACAATTATTACTTTTGTATTTTATTCAATCTTAACAACAAGGTAGATTTAAAAATGTTTACAGGAATTTATTGAATGGATAAAATTTTACAAAACATACAGATTCCTTTGTTCGAAAAAGTATCGAACATTGCTGATGAAAAAGAAATTAGGCTGTGGCTGATCGGTGGCTTTGTCAGGGATATATTTCTTGATCGCAACTCAAAAGATATTGATATTGTTGTGCTTGGAGATGGTGTCAGGGCTGCTGAAATGTTGGCAAGGCAATTAAAGGCTGATAATTTGAGTGTTTTTAAAAATTTTGGCACAGCGCAGATGCGCGTTGGGGAGTATGACATTGAAATAGTGGGAGCCAGGAAAGAATCTTATCAAACAGACTCCCGAAAACCTGATGTGGAAACAGGAAGTATTTTGGATGATCAGAACCGCCGGGATTTTACCATCAATGCCATGGCTGTTAGTTTAAACCGGGAAACTTTTGGCGAGTTTACAGATCCGTTTGATGGGGTATCCGACTTAGAAGAAAAGCTAATCAGAACACCCATGGACCCGGACAAAACATTCTCAGATGACCCGTTGCGTATGCTCAGGGCTATACGCTTTGCTTCACAACTGGATTTTAATATTGATGAGGATTGTTTCAATGGAATAAAGAAAAATGCTGCCCGCATAAAAATTATTTCGGAAGAACGTATTGCTGATGAGTTGAATAAAATTATTGCTTCTGATAATCCGGGAAAAGGGTTTGCATTGTTAAAGCAATGCAAACTACTTAAAATTATTTTACCCGAACTGTGGGAATTAAGTGGCGTGGAAGTGCAAGATAACCGTGCACACAAAGATAATTTTCTGCATTCAGTGCAGGTAATGGATAACATCGCTGAAAAATCAGACAATATCTGGCTGCGGTGGGCAGCACTGTTGCATGACATTGGTAAAACAGCGACAAAAAAATACCAAAAAGGGCATGGATGGACCTTTCATGCGCATGATTTTATTGGTGAGAAAATGATAGCACAGATATTCAAACGCCTTAAGTTACCCCTTGATTACAGAATGAAATATGTGAAAAAAATGGTTCGCCTGCACATGCGCCCTATAAGTCTTGTGGAAGATAAGGTGACAGATTCGGCAATAAGGCGCCTTTTGTTTGATGCCGGAGATGATATTGATGATCTCATGGATTTATGTGAAGCGGATATAACATCCAAAAATCAACAAAAAAAGGAACAATACCTGAAAAATTTTCGCAAGGTCAGACAAAAACTGCACAAAATTGAAGAAAAAGACCGCGTTCGTAATTTCCAGCCACCCGTTGACGGGAAAGAAATCATGGAAACCTTTAACATCAGTCCTTCCCCTGAAATTGGTAAAATAAAAGATGCCATTAAAGATGCCATTTTAGACGGGAAAATCCCAAATGAACACGAAGCTGCCCGGAAATATATGTTTAAAAAAGCAAAAGAGTTGGGCATTGTAAAGAAATAAAGAATACCAATCGGCAATAAAATAAGTAAGCATAGGGTATGTTGAATAATTATTAGATTATTGTTGCAGTTGGAGGAACATTTTATGTGTAAGGAAATTTTATAAAAGCCAGGTTGTGAGTAAAATATGTCTATTTAAAAACTTTTTAACAGATGCCTGAAAAAAATAATTCAAATATTTTTGTGATATCCAATATAGTATATATATTTGCACTCCAATTTTTGGTACGCTTTTTGGCGTAAATGTTCTTTATTCATAAGCCGATGTAGCTCAGTTGGTCAGAGCAGCTGATTTGTAATCAGCAGGCCGGGGGTTCGAATCCGTCCATCGGCTCTTGTGATCAGGGGAGATACCAAAGTGGCCAACTGGGGCAGACTGTAAATCTGCTGGCGTATGCCTTCGTAGGTTCGAATCCTGCTCTCCCCACTATATATTATGTCTCTGAATAGCAAAGGATGCGGGAATAGCTCAGTTGGTAGAGCACAACCCTTCCAAGGTTGGGGTCGCGAGTTCGAGCCTCGTTTCCCGCTCATGTCAAGCCGATGTAGCTCAGGGGTAGAGCGTTTCCTTGGTAAGGAAGAGGTCATGGGTTCAAATCCCATCATTGGCTCTGATTTAGGTGTTTTATATTAGAATGTTAAATTAAAAATAATTTTATAAATAAATTATAAACTTTTAAAACCATGGCAAAAGAAAAATTTGAAAGAAACAAACCGCATGTCAATATTGGTACTATTGGTCACGTTGACCACGGTAAAACAACATTGACCTCTGCAATTACAAAGATTTTGGCCAAAGATGGTTATGCCAAAGAAGCCAGCTTTGATTCAATTGACAACGCTCCTGAAGAGAAAGAAAGAGGGATTACGATCAATTCTTCACATGTTGAATATGAAACCGAAAGCAGGCATTATGCACATGTTGACTGTCCCGGACACGCCGACTATGTAAAAAACATGGTTACAGGTGCTGCTCAAATGGACGGTGCTATTCTTGTGGTTGCTGCTGCTGATGGCCCCATGCCGCAAACAAGAGAACATATTTTGCTGGCACGTCAGGTAAATGTGCCGAAAATTGTTACCTTCCTTAACAAATGCGATCTCGTAGATGATGAAGAACTTCTTGAGCTCGTGGAGATGGAAGTACGGGAACTTCTGAATTTCTACGAATTTGATGGTGATAATGCTCCCGTTATCCGGGGTTCTGCACTTGCTGCTATTAACGGCGATGCAGAGGGAGAAAAACAGGTGCGTGAGTTGATGAAAGCTGTGGATGAATGGATTCCCGTTCCTCCTCGTGATAATGAAAAACCGTTCCTCATGCCTGTAGAAGATGTTTTCTCCATTACTGGACGTGGAACTGTGGCCACCGGACGTATCGAATCAGGTGTTGTGAAAACTGGTGAAGAAGTGCATATCATCGGACTTGGTGCTGATGGTCGTAAAACCGTTGTAACCGGTGTCGAAATGTTCCGTAAAATCCTTGACAGAGGTGAAGCTGGTGACAACGTCGGCCTGTTGTTACGCGGTGTTGATAAAAAAGAAATCAAAAGAGGGATGGTGATAGCTCAGCCTGGTTCTATTAAACCAGTTACAAAATTCAAAGCTGAAGTTTACGTATTGAAAAAAGATGAAGGCGGACGCCATACTCCTTTCCATAACAATTACCGTCCACAATTTTATTTGCGTACCATGGATATTACCGGGGAAATTAAATTGCCAGATGGTGTTGAAATGGTAATGCCGGGTGATAATGTAACCATTGATGTTACTCTTATTTATCCGGTTGCATGTAACATCGGTCTGAGGTTTGCTATCCGTGAAGGTGGCCGTACTGTAGGTGCAGGACAGATCATTGAAGTAATAGAATAAATAAGCATACTGGTAAAATGTAAATTAATTCGGCAAGCTTACCTTGCCGGATTAGTTTGTTCATTTTACGGGTGTAGCTCAATTGGCAGAGCAGCGGTCTCCAAAACCGCAGGCTGGGAGTTCGAGTCTCTCCACCCGTGCTAAATACAAAGTGATATGGCTTTTTTATCATACATAAAAGGAACCTACGAAGAACTGGTTCATAAAGTGTCCTGGCCTACATGGTCAGAACTGCAAAATAGCGCAATAGTAGTAATGGTTGCTTCCGTAATAATCGCACTAATTGTTTATTTGATGGATATTTCATTTAAAAACTTGCTGGAACTTATTTACAGTATTTTCTAAATTCATTGATTTGGGTATAGGCATGGATAATAATAGAGATAAAAAATGGTATGTAATTCGGGCAATCGGGGGTAAAGAAAAAAAAGTAAAAGAGTATCTTGAATCCGAGATTGTACGCAGAAACTTACAGGACAGAATTTCTAATGTGCTGATTCCCATGGAAAAATATTATCAGGTCAGAAACGGAAAAAAAATATCCAAAGAAAGAAACCATTTCCCAGGATATGTCCTGATTGAAGCTGAACTCGATGGTGAAATTATACATCTCATTAAAAATATTACAAACGTGATCGGCTTCCCCGGAACTCAGTCCGGCGATCCCGTACCCCTGAGAGAATCGGAAGTAAATCGTATTCTTGGTAAAGTAGATGAACTCGCTGAACAAGAAGAAGAAATTAATATTCCGTTTTATGTAAACGAATCAGTGAAAGTCATCGACGGGCCTTTTAATGGTTTTAAAGGAACCATTGAAGAAGTCCACGAAGACAAGAAAAAACTGAAGGTTATGGTGAAAATTTTCGGTAGAAAAACACCATTGGAATTGAGTTTTATGCAAGTTGAAAAAGAGTAAAATTATGGCTAAAAAAGAAGTAGAGGCCCTGATCAAATTACAAATACGTGGTGGTGCTGCAAATCCTTCCCCTCCTGTCGGACCTGCTCTGGGTGCCAAAGGAGTGAATATCATGGAGTTTTGTAAGCAATTTAATGCACGTACACAAGAACAGGCCGGAAAAGTGTTACCTGTTATTATTACAGTGTATGGAGACAAATCTTTTGATTTTGTTGTAAAAACCCCTCCCACTGCCGTTCAATTGCTTGAAGCTGCCAAATTAAAAAAAGGCTCTCCGGAACCAACCCGCAACAAAGTTGGTTCAGTAACATGGGATCAGATTAAAGCTATTGCTGAAGATAAAATGGTTGACCTGAACTGTTTTAACATCGAATCTGCAATGAAAATGGTAGCTGGGACGGCTCGTAGTATGGGTATTACTGTAAAAGAAAATGCCCCGTTTGATAATTAAAATTTAGCGTGACTTGACATGGCAAAAATGACAAAAAACAGAAAACAGGCTATCGAAAAACTCGAAGCTGGAAAAAAATATCCAATTGACGAAGCTGTTAAATTGGTTAAGGAAATTTCTTCAACCAAATTTGATGCCTCAGTGGATATGGACTTCAGACTTGGAGTAGATCCCCGTAAAGCCGACCAGATGGTCCGCGGTATTACCACCTTGCCACATGGTACCGGCAAAGAGGTGAAAGTGCTTGTGTTGTGTACACCCGACAAAGAGGAAGAGGCAAAAAATGCCGGCGCCGATTATGTTGGCCTCGATGATTATATCGAAAAAATTCAGGAGGGATGGACAGATATGGATGTAATTATTACCATGCCTTCTGTGATGGCCAAAATTGGTCGCCTTGGGCGTATCCTTGGTCCTCGTGGACTGATGCCAAATCCCAAAAGCGGAACTGTTACTATGGAAATCGGAAAAGCCGTTGAAGAAGTGAAAAAGGGTAAAATCGATTTCAAAGTGGACAAATATGGTATCATTCATACCAGAATTGGAAAAGTATCCTTCTCGCCTGAGCAAATTCGCGACAATGTAAAAGAAATTGCGCAGACAATTGCCAAATTAAAACCGGCATCATCTAAGGGAACCTATATCAAGAGTGTACATATATCAAGTACCATGAGCCCTGGGATACAACTTGATCCAAAGTCTTTGGTATAATTATTTTTAAGACTTTACTTCTATGAAAACTAAAGAAGACAAAAACAAACAGATCGACATTCTGACCGATGAGATAAATCGTTTCGATCATTTTTACCTTATTGATGCACAAGGGTTAGATGCTGAAGAAACAACACAGCTCAGAAAACAATGTCATGAGAAAGAAGTCAAGCTTACCATGGTTAAGAATTCCTTATTTAAGCGGGCACTGGACAAAGCAGATGGTGATTTTGAAGAATTGTATGATTTACTCAAAAACAATACCACTGTAATGTTTTCTAATATAGCCAATGCTCCTGGTAAGGTTATCAAAACATTTATTAAAAACCATGATAAGCCTGGCTTAAAAGGTGCTTATGCTGCTGAAAGTTTTTATCTTGGAAAAGACCAATTGGAAGCCCTTGCCGGGCTTAAATCCAAGGAAGAACTTCTCGGAGATATTGTGCTTCTGCTGCAATCACCAGCAAAAAACCTTGTTTCACAACTCCAGAGTGCTGGTCAAATTATTGTCGGGCTTACCAAAGCACTGGCAGACAGAGAAAAGTAATTTATTAATTGAATAACAATTTAAAAGTGATAGAAAAATGGCAGACCTAAAAAAATTAGCTGAAGAGTTAGTAAACTTATCGGTAAAAGATGTCAACGAACTCGCTGATATCTTAAAAAAAGAACATGGTATCGAACCTGCTGCTTCTGCTCCTGTTGTCGCAGCTCCTGCTGGTGGCGAAGCTGAAGGTGAAGCAGAACAAACTGAATTCGACGTGATTCTCAACTCAGCTGGACAAGCAAAGTTGAAAATTATTAAACTTGTTAAAGAACTGACTGGATTGGGTCTTAAAGAAGCTAAAGCCCTTGTTGATAATGCACCTGCTCCTGTAAAAGAGGGTGTATCTAAAGAAGATGCCGAGCAAATTAAATCTCAGCTCGAAGAAGAAGGCGCTGAAGTGGAACTTAAATAATCCCATTTTTACGTTTTTTAGGTTTAAAACCAGAAACCTGGTTTTAAACCTTTCGTCATTTCGTATTTTCTTAATTAATCCAATGTAAATGTCAGTAAATAACAGACAGAGATATTCGTTCTCAACAACTAAAAATCAGCCTGATTATCCGGATTTTCTTGATCTGCAATTAAAATCCTTTGAGGATTTTTTGCAGTTGGATACAACTTTGGAGAAAAGAAAAAATGAGGGACTTTATAAAGTTTTCAACGAAAACTTCCCCATTTCTGATACCCGCAATAATTTTGTGCTTGAGTTTATGGATTATTCCATCGATTTGCCCAGATATACCATTGAGCAATGTCTGGCCAGGGGGCTTACGTATTCTGTCCCGTTAAAAGCCAAGCTCAAATTGTATTGTACAGACCCGGAACATGAAGATTTTGAAACAACCATTCAGGATGTATGGCTCGGTCAAATTCCTTATATGACACCAAGAGGCTCTTTTGTGATCAATGGTGCAGAACGTGTCGTTGTGTCACAATTACACAGATCTCCTGGCGTTTTCTTTGGACAAAGCCTCCATGCTAACGGTACTAAATTGTATTCGGCCCGTATCATTCCTTTTAAAGGCTCATGGATGGAATTTGCAACCGATACTAATTCTGTTATGTACGCATACATTGACAGAAAAAAGAAATTACCGGTTACAACACTGCTTAGAGCAATTGGTTTTGAAAGTGATAAAGAAATACTTGGAATCTTTGATCTCGCTGAAGAAATTAAAGCAAATAAAACTGCTCTGAAAAAAGTCGTTGGTCGTAAACTGGCCGCCAGAGTGCTGAGATCATGGGTGGAAGATTTTGTTGATGAAGATACCGGTGAAGTTGTATCCATTGAAAGAAACGAAGTGATCCTCGACAGGGAAACGGTTATTAAACCTGAACACATTCAGACCATTATTGATTCAGGGTCCAAAACCATCCTTATTCACAGGGAAAAATCCAAAACCTCAGATTGCGCAATCATATACAATACCCTTTATAAAGATCCATGTAATTCTGAAAAAGAAGCCGTGGTCTATATTTACCGTCAATTGCGTAGTTCTGAACCTCCCGATGAAACTACCGCCCGTGATGTCATCGATAATCTTTTCTTTTCTGACAAACGATATGACCTTGGTGAAGTTGGACGTTACAGATTAAATAAAAAGCTGAAAATTGATATCAATGAAAACATAAAAACCTTAACAAAAGATGATATCATTGCTATCATTAAATACCTGATTGAACTTATCAATTCTAAAGCTGAAGTTGATGATATTGATCACCTGAGCAACAGACGCATTCGTACTGTAGGCGAACAATTGAGTAACCAGTTTGGTGTCGGATTAGCAAGAATGGCAAGAACCATCAGGGAAAGAATGAACGTCAGGGATAATGAAGTCTTTCATCCCACCGACCTGGTCAATGCAAAAACCTTGTGTTCGGTCATCAATTCATTTTTTGGAACTAACCAGTTGTCTCAGTTTATGGATCAGACAAATCCGCTTGCTGAGTTGACTCATAAACGCCGGCTTTCTGCTCTTGGCCCGGGCGGTTTATCCCGTGAACGTGCAGGTTTTGAAGTCAGGGATGTGCATTATACACATTATGGAAGGTTATGCCCTATTGAAACACCTGAGGGCCCAAACATCGGTTTGATCTCTTCCCTTTGTGTTTATGCTAAAATCAATGAGCTTGGTTTTATTGAAACGCCCTACAAAAAAGTTGAGGAAGGACAGGTAAAATTTAAGGAAGATATGCTTTACCTCACCGCTGAGGAAGAAGAAAATCATGTTATTGCACAGGCCAATGCTCCCATTGATGATGAAGGCATGTTTCAATCTGATAAAATCAGGGTCAGGCACGATGGTGAATACGCCATGGCTGAACCGGAGAGTATCCAGCTAATGGATGTGGCTCCAAATCAGATAGCATCTATTGCAGCATCACTGATTCCTTTCCTTGAACACGATGATGCAAACCGCGCTCTTATGGGCTCTAATATGATGAGGCAAGCCATTCCCCTGATCAAAAACGAAGCACCAATTGTGGGGACAGGTATGGAAGAAAGAGTGGCCAGGGATTCCCGGATGCTTTTACTTGCCGAAGGAAATGGTGTCGTAGAATACGTGGATGCTGATAAAATTGTGGTTAAATATAACCGCAGTGAAGAAGAAAAATTTGTTTCCTTTACTGATGATACCGTTACTTATAAAATAACCAAATTTCAAAAAACCAATCAAAACAGTAACATCAACTTAAAGCCCATTGTCAGAAAAGGAGATAAAGTGCAAAAAGGAACCGTTATGACCGAAGGATACGCAACTGTTGGCGGCGAACTTGCTCTGGGACGCAATTTGAAAGTTGCCTTTATGCCATGGAAAGGTTATAATTTTGAGGATGCTGTGGTGATTTCTGACCGTGTTGTCCGGGATGATGTCTTTACTTCTGTACATATCGAAGAATATCAACTTGATGTTAGAGATACTAAACGAGGCCTCGAAGAATTAACCGCAGATATTCCAAACGTTAGTGAATCTGCAACAAGGAATCTTGATGAAAATGGGATTATCCGTATCGGTGCAAATGTGAAAACCGGGGATATTATTATTGGTAAAATCACACCCAAAGGCGAAACCGATCCCTCACCTGAAGAAAAATTGTTGCGTGCTATTTTTGGTGATAAAGCAGGTGATGTGAAAGATGCTTCATTAAAAGCATCTCCTTCTACATCCGGTATAGTGGTTGATAAAAAGTTGTTTTCCAAAACCTTTAAAGATACAAAAACAAAAAATCAGGAAAAAATTCTTCTTGATAACATTGAAAAGGATTTCAGGCAGGAAACTGAAAAACTTAAATCCAGGCTGCTGGATAAATTATTCATTGTTGTGAATGGGAAAACCTCACAGGGAGTAAAAGACAACTTTGGTGCTATACTTATCCCCAAAGGCAAAAAATTTACACTAAAAGCACTGTCGAAAATAGATTTTCTTGATGTCAGTTCACCCAAATGGACAACCGACAAAAAGAAAAATGCAATCATAGGGAAAATTTTGCATAATTACCTCATTGAATATAAAAAAATTGAGGCAGAATACAGACGTAAGTCTTTGAATATTACAATCGGCGATGAATTGCCAAACGGTATTGTTCAAATGGCAAAGGTTTACCTGGCCAAAAAGCGGGTTATTAAAGTCGGTGATAAAGTGGCAGGACGACATGGAAATAAAGGTATTATTGCCAGAATTGTCAGACAGGAAGATATGCCTTTCCTTGAAGACGGAACACCTGTTGATTTGGTATTGAATCCGTTGGGTGTACCATCCCGTATGAACCTCGGACAAATATACGAAACAGCCCTTGGCTGGGCTGGCGAAAAACTCGGCATGAAATTTTCAACTCCAATTTTTGATGGTGCCACGCTGGATCAAATCAATGAATTGACCGATAAAGCCGGATTACCCCGATACGTTAAAACATATATTTATGACGGAGAAACCGGCGAAAAATTTGATCAGCCTGCTACCGTTGGTGTAATATATATGCTTAAACTCGGGCACATGGTTGACGATAAAATGCATGCCCGTTCCATTGGCCCGTATTCACTCATTACACAACAACCTCTTGGTGGTAAAGCTCAATTTGGCGGTCAGCGGTTTGGTGAAATGGAGGTTTGGGCACTCGAAGCATTCGGTGCTGCTCATACATTGAGAGAAATACTCACTGTGAAATCCGATGATGTGAAAGGACGTGCCAAAACTTATGAATCTATCGTAAAAGGAACACCCATGCCTACTCCAGGCGTGCCGGAATCCTTAAATGTGCTTATTCATGAGTTGCAAGGCTTGTGCCTCAATTTTGATTTGAAATGATTAAAATTTGTACTATTTAATTAATCTTAATCAGCTATATGGCTTTCAACAAAGACAAGAAAGTTACCAGTAACTTTGACAAATTATCCATCAGTTTGGCTTCACCCGAAGATATTCTGGATCGCTCAAGTGGTGAAGTTACAAAACCAGAAACAATCAATTACCGGACATACAAACCGGAAAGGGATGGCCTGTTTTGTGAACGCATTTTTGGACCAGTAAAAGATTTTGAATGTCACTGTGGTAAATACAAAGGAATCCGCTATAAGGGAATTGTATGCGATCGCTGTGGTGTGGAAGTAACCGAGAAAAAAGTGCGACGGGAGCGTATGGGGCATATTAAACTCGAAGTTCCTGTGGCTCACATCTGGTATTTCCGTTCTTTGCCAAACAAAATTGGTTATTTGCTTGGCTTGCCTACCAAAAAATTGGATTCCATCATATACTATGAGAAATATGTGGTTATCCAGCCCGGGGTTAAAGAAAAAGATGATTTAAAGCCTCTTACCTTTTTAACAGAAGAAGAGTACCTTGATATTATAGATACCCTGCCACAAGGAAATCAGTCGCTTGATGATGATGACCAAAATAAGTTTATCGCTAAAATGGGTGCTGAAGCAGTTTTTGATCTTTTGTCCAGGATTGACCTTGATGATCTGTCTTTCAGTTTAAGAGACAAAGCCAATAAGGAAACATCCCAGCAACGAAAAAATGAAGCACTCAAAAGACTGAATGTGGTTGAAGCATTCAGGGCATCTAAAGAAAAAAACAGACCTGAATGGATGGTTATAAAGGTTATTCCCATTATCCCTCCTGAACTCAGACCACTCGTGCCCCTTGATGGTGGCAGGTTTGCTACTTCAGACCTTAATGATCTTTACCGACGCGTAATCATCAGAAACAACAGGCTTAAACGCCTTATGATTATAAAAGCACCGGAAGTTATTTTGCGTAATGAAAAACGTATGCTCCAAGAATCGGTTGATAGCCTTTTTGATAATTCACGTAAATCCAACGCCGTTACGACAGATGCCAACAGACCATTGAAATCCCTTAGCGACAGCCTGAAAGGAAAACAAGGCCGTTTCCGTCAAAACCTGCTTGGAAAACGTGTCGATTATTCAGCTCGTTCTGTGATTGTTGTCGGCCCTGAATTGAAACTCCATGAATGTGGTTTGCCAAAAGATATGGCAGCTGAACTTTATAAACCCTTTGTAATCAGAAAGTTGATTGAAAGGGGCATTGTAAAAACTGTGAAATCTGCCAAAAAAATTGTTGACCGCAAAGACCCCGTAATCTGGGATATACTGGAAAATGTATTGAAAGGACATCCTGTAATGCTTAACCGTGCACCAACACTGCACCGGCTTGGTATTCAGGCATTTCAACCAAAATTGATTGAGGGGAAAGCCATTCAGCTTCATCCCCTTGCATGTACAGCATTTAATGCTGACTTTGATGGCGACCAGATGGCTGTTCATCTTCCACTAAGCAATGCAGCCATCCTGGAAGCTCAGATACTGATGCTGGCTTCTCACAATATTCTTAATCCGGCCAATGGAGCTCCGATTACCGTGCCATCTCAGGATATGGTTCTTGGATTATACTACATTACAAAAGGACGAAAAGGCTCCAAAGGTGAAGGTCTGACTTTTTACTCCCCCGAAGAAGTAAAAATCGCCTATAATGAAAAGAAAATTGAACTCAGTTCCTTCATAAAAGTACGAGTGGATGTTCTCAATGATGATGGAAAACTAGTTAAGAAAATTATTGAAACCACAACCGGACGAGTATTGTTTAATGATATTGTTCCGAAAGAAGTTGGGTTTATCAATGAATTGCTGACCAAAAAATCGGTGCGCAGGATCATTGCTAATGTCCTGGATAAAACAAATACAGCTGTCACTGCTGACTTCCTAGATGATATTAAGCACATGGGATTCAACATGGCTTATAAGGGAGGACTTTCGTTTAACCTTGATGATGTTATTATCCCTGATGAAAAAGAAAGTATGATCCAGGAAGGTTATCAACAGGTTGATGAAGTGCTCAACAATTACAACATGGGTTTCATCACCAACAATGAAAGGTATAATCAGATAATTGATATCTGGACGCATACAAATTCAAAACTTACCCAGTTGGTTATGAATAACCTGTCAAAAGACAACAATGGTTTTAATCCTGTTTATATGATGCTGGATTCAGGAGCCCGTGGATCCAAAGAGCAGATCCGTCAGTTATGCGGTATGCGTGGCTTGATGGCTAAACCTCAAAAATCGGCTGGTGCCGGACAACAAATTATTGAAAATCCAATCCTCGCTAATTTTAAAGAAGGATTATCTGTTCTTGAATATTTTATTTCAACACATGGTGCTCGTAAAGGTCTTGCTGATACTGCCCTCAAAACGGCTGATGCAGGTTACCTGACAAGACGACTTGTTGATGTTTGCCAGGATGTGGTTATATCAGAAAGAGATTGCGGTACCTTGAGAGGCATTGTAGCTACAGCCATCAAAAAAAACGAAGAAATTGTAGAGTCTCTTTATGAACGTATCCTTGGTCGTACCACAGTTCATGATGTTTACCATCCTCAGAGCGGAGAGCTTATCATTAAATCAGGTGAACAAATTACCGAAAAAATTGCTAAAACCATTGAAGACTCTCCCATCGAAGAAGTGGAAATCCGGTCAGTACTGACTTGTGAATCAAGGCGTGGTGTCTGTGCAAAATGTTATGGCCGTAACCTGGCTACTGCAAGGATGGTTCAAAAAGGGGAGGCTGTTGGTGTGATTGCTGCCCAGTCAATTGGAGAACCCGGAACCCAGCTTACATTGAGAACATTCCATGTTGGTGGTGTAGCTGGTAACATTGCAGCAGAATCATCCATTATTGCCAAATATGATGGACGCCTTGAATTAGAAGAATTACGTACCGTAACTTACAAAAGAGAAGGTGAAGATGATGTGGATATTGTTGTCGGACGTATGGCTGAAATGAAAATTGTTGATGACAATACAGGGATAAAACTCATGACAAATAACATCCCTTATGGTGCTAAATTGTATGTTAAGAACAATCAAAAAATTGAAAAAGGCACAAAAATATGTGAATGGGACCCGTTTAATGCTATTATTGTTTGCGAAATGAACGGTATCGCAAGATTCGATAATCTGATCGAAGGCATCACCTATCAGGAAGATTCTGATGAACAAACCGGGTTCAGAGAAAAAGTAATCATCGAAACGAAAGATAAGAAAAAGAATCCCGAGCTTGCTGTTGTATCTGAAAGAGATAAAAATAAGGTACTTAAAATTTATAACCTGCCGGTTGGAGCTCATCTTTCCGTAAATGAAGGCGATAAACTCATTGCCGGACAAACCATCGCAAAAATACCAAGGAATGTAAGCAAGGGTGGTGATATTACTGGTGGTTTGCCACGTGTAACTGAGCTTTTTGAAGCTCGTAACCCATCTAATCCGGCAGTAGTTTCCGAAATTAACGGGCAGGTCGGATTTGGTAAAATCAAACGTGGTAACCGTGAGATTATCGTTACTTCAAAAGACGGTGATGTGAAAAAATACCTTGTTCCGCTGACAAAACAAATCCTTGTTCAGGAAGGTGATTACATCAGGGCAGGTACCTCCTTGTCTGATGGTGTAATTACCCCGTCCGAAATCCTTAATATCGAAGGCCCTACCAAAGTTCAGGAATATATTGTCAACGAAGTACAGGAAGTGTACAGGTTACAGGGTGTGAAAATCAATGATAAGCATTTTGAAGTGGTAGTCAGGCAAATGATGCGTAAAGTTATTATTGAAGACCCTGGTGATACACAATTCCTTGAAAAACAAATTGTTGATAAATGGAATTTCCGTGAAGTTAACGATAAAATTTACGGTATGCAGGTAATCGAAGATAAAGGTGATTCAGCTAACCTGAAAGCAGGTCAAATAATTACTGCCCGCAGGCTTCGTGATGAAAATTCACACCTCAAACGGCTGGATCTTAAGATTGTCCGGGCCAGACCGGCTGTCCCTGCAACATCACGCCAGGCACTTCAGGGAATTACACGTGCTGCACTGCAAACAGAGAGTTTTATGTCGGCAGCTTCATTCCAGGAAACCAACAAAGTACTCAACGAAGCAGCCATCAATGGTAAAGTTGATCCGTTGCTCGGATTGAAAGAAAATGTGATTGTTGGTCATTTGATTCCTGCTGGTACAGGGTTGAGAGAATATGACAAAATCCTTGTGGGTAATAAATTAGAATTGCAAAAACTGCAGGAAAGCAGTGGAACAACAGAGGATGATTCCGATAATAATGTCGAATCAACCTAAACGTGCCCCGTTTAAGATAAGTTGTATAAAAAGGTTAATTGTTTATATGGGGAAAAGGTATTTAAAATTGAATGATGTTAAAGCATAATAATTTTAAGCGGTGTGTGAATGCTTCCAAATAATCTTTTAAAACAAAAATACATTATGGAACAGCAACAGGACAAAAATAAACAGTTGAATATTGAGGTGGATGATAAAATAGCACAGGGAACTTATGCCAATCTGGCAATTATTTCACATTCAGTCTCAGAATTTATTGTCGATTTTATACGTATCATGCCTGGTGTTCCAAAAGCACCTGTAAAATCCAGGATTATACTTACACCAGAGCATGCCAAACGATTGATGATTGCCCTTCAGGGGAACATCAAAAAATACGAGAGTGTGCATGGTGAAGTTAAGATCAAAGGCGGACACACCCCACCAAATATGCCTATGAATTTTGGTGGCCCCACTGCTGAAGCTTAATTTTCTTATTTATTTATATTCATACGTTCCAGAAACTGGTGCAGTACAATCAATAACCAAAGACGGTTATAAAGGTAATCTGTGCCATTCATGTAGTTGTCAATCATTTCTTTTACTGGTGGGTAATTAATGACGTTGTGTTTTTCTATCACATCCTTTGACAGATAATCTTTAATCAGGTAACTGTGTTCATTACGTAACCATTCTTTTAATGGCAGGGCAAATCCGGATTTTGGCCTGTCAAATAATGATGCGGGAACATATTGAAATAAAATCTCTTTTAACAGGTATTTTTTAGTGTTTCGGTGTACTTTGAGTTTGGGGTCCAGGTTGAGTGCAAATTCAACAATGCGATGATCCAGTAAGGGGACTCTTGCTTCAAGGCTGTATCGCATACTGGCCCGGTCCAGTTTTACCAGCAGGTCATCTTTCAGGTAATACCGCAAGTCAAAAACAGCCTGATTTTCACCGGGAGATAAATTCCTGACAAAATAACTGTGATCTTCCTGCAGGTTGATTTCTTCAGTAAAGTTATTAACCAGTATTTTTTCAATTTCTGCTCTGCTGAAAAAATATTGTTCCTGCGAAAATATGTGGGATTTTAATTTGGATTTTTGATCGAAATCAAACAAATGTGAAACCCGTTGATAACGGTTTGACATTTTGGATAATCCGTATTTAATGGGGTGTCTCATTCCTCTTAACAAAGGGTTCGAAAGCCGCTTTGCCCAAGTGTATGCACCGTACCCATGAAACAGTTCATCTCCACCATCACCCGACAAAACAACACTGACATTTTTTTTGGCAAATTTGGATAACAACATGGTGGGTATTGCTGATGAATTAGCGTAAGGCTCATCATAATAATTCAAAATATCCGGAATGATATCACGGGCTTCATCTTTGGATACAATATGTTCATGATGATTTGTTCCTAAATGTTTAGCCACTTTTCTGGCATATTCAGCTTCATTATACTTATTTTCCTTAAACCCAATTGAAAAGGTATTTAGTTTCCCTTTTGTGTGTTTTTGGGCAAATGCTGTGACCAGGCTTGAATCTATGCCTCCGCTTAACAAGCTTCCAAAAGGTACATCACTGATCAGCCGTGATTCAACAGAATCATCTATCAGTTCTGTTAATCTGCTTTTAGCATCTTTGTAATTATCAATCAAATTTCGGCGGATGGCTCCTTCAATCATCCAGTATGCTTCGATACGAAGTCCGTTTTTATCCATGATACCCAAATGCCCGGAGGGAAATTTTCTGATTTTACGGTAAATTGTATTCGGCTCCGGGATGTAGCCAAGGTGTAGATATTCATTGACAGCCATACTGTTGATGGTCAGATTTTGCTTTATGTTGTTTACCTGCAGTAAAGCCTTTAATTCAGATGCAAACACAAAATGATCACCATCCCAGTAGTAATACAGAGGTTTTATACCGACTCTGTCCCGGAACAAATACAATACTTTTTCCTGTTTATCGTAAATGGCAAGGGCAAACATCCCGTTCAGTTTATTGACAAAGGTTACGCCCCATTCTTCAAACGCTTCAATTATGACTTCAGTATCACAACGTGTCCTGAAAGCAATATCCAATTCTGCCGCAATATCCCTGAAATTATATACCTCTCCGTTATATACACAGATATAACGCCTTGAGTGAGATTCCATGGGTTGATTGGCATTGTCAGACAAATCCAGGATACTCAGACGTTTGTGTGCAAAACCGCCATGACTGTCACAATAAAACCCTTCAGCATCAGGTCCCCTGTGTTTCATTGATTCTGCCATAAGGTGCAATTCCTTCTCAGAAACAAACGAGTCAGATGCATAATATCCAGCTATTCCGCACATAATTACTTTTTCTTGATGAACAAAAAATATCGCATCATGCAAACATGAAAAACCATTTTATATCAGGATCTTTGTAATTGCCGTTTGTACATTTGAATGGTGTTTTCCAGTCCGTAATACAAAGCATCACAAATCAATGCATGACCAATGGAGACTTCAGCCAAATCCGGTATGTTTGCATTGAAAAAAGCCAGGTTATAAAGATTCAGGTCGTGCCCTGCGTTGATGCCCAGCCCAAGTTGGGATGCAATTATAGCTGCTTCTATATATGGTCTGACAGCATGTTCTTTGTCATTATGATAGTTGACAGCATAGGCCTCAGTGTATAATTCTATCCTGTCGGTTCCTGTTTTTGCAGCGTAAGTAATCATATCAGGATCGGCATCTACAAAAATAGAAATTCTGCAGCCAAACGGTTTTAGATGCCTGATGATTTCAGTTAGAAAATCAACATTTTCTTTGGTATTCCAACCGGTATTGGATGTTAGGGTCTCCGGAGTGTCCGGAACCAGGGTTACCTGATCTGGCCTTACCTCATTAATCAATTGCAAAAATGTTTCAGAAGGATATCCTTCAATATTGAATTCCGTTTGTAGCTTCGGACGGATAGCAACGACATCGCTTTTTCGGATATGCCTTTCATCAGGCCGGGGATGAACTGTAATTCCATCTGCTCCGTAAGCTTCACAACGGACAGAAGCCTCCAATACGTCAGGAATATTTCCACCTCTTGCATTTCTCAATGTGGCTATTTTATCGATGTTGACACTTAATCTTGTCATTTTTTGTATTTTTCTTGCAAATATATATTATCTTTATCAATAATAGAATTTTAACCTTGAAAATAAAATTTTATGTATGCTAATGAACTCATTTCTCCACTGATCCCGGAAGTTAAAACCTCTGACACAGGGAATAAAGTGCTGTCATGGATGGAATTTTTCAAAGTATCTCACATGCCCATTGTAAACAATGAAGATTTACTAGGCCTGATATCTGAATCTGATATTTATAATCTGAATTGTGGAGAAGAACCCATCGGAAATCATAAGTTGAGTTTAATAAGGCCATATGTGATTGAATATCAACACATCTGGGAAGTGGTTGATTTGGCAGCCAAGCTTAAACTCAGTATTATACCCGTCCTTTCAGCAACATCAAAAAAATATCTTGGCGCCATTACATTACCCGATTTGGTTCAGCATTTTGCCAAGATTACATGCGCTGATGAAAGAGGCACCGTGTTGGTACTGGAAATGGGGTTACATGATTATGTGCTGAGTGAAATCGCAAGAATTGCAGAAGAAAACGACACCAAAATTGTGAGCCTTTATGTTTCCGGCACAAAAGACAGCATGAAAATCTATGTTACCATTAAATTTGATACTGCCGATATCAATCCAATCATTCATAGTTTTAATCGTTATGACTATAACATCAAAGCTTCATTTATGATTAATGATGATGTAAATTCATTGTACAGAGATAGATATGAGTTGTTTTTAAGTTATTTAAACGTTTAATGTCCCTTTATATCGTTGAGCAAAAGACGCTTCCTTATCATTTGACAGGGATATTGGGATACGACTACTATCCTCGTGGATTTGAATACTATACTATTCACGGAACAGGTTTGATGAATATCAATCAGACATTCAGGTATAAGTTGTTTTCCCGGGAAATAGTGAACATCCCGTTTATTCAGGTAAACGCTTTCGATGAATAGTATTACAATATTTATTTATATGCATTTTGGGACAATGCCAAATCATGGTATGCTAAAAACTATGGCCCCGAAAATGAATTGCCTGGTGGCATTTTGACAAGTACATGGGCAGGTATTGAATGTCATACTTATTATGACTGGAGTTTTGGATGCCATGTTGCCTTTACAAATCACAATGCTTTTGGTATATTTGTATGGTTTTATTCACCACTGTATAAAATTTATTGATCTTATGAAAATTGCAATTTATGGCCGGCGTTTTAATCAATCCTTCAATGGAAGTATCATTCAAATATTTGAGATGCTAAAAAAAAATAAGATTAAATTCTATATTTACAAGCCTTTAGCTACCTTTATCAAGGAAAAACTGGCTTATGAGACTGACTGTGAAGGATTATTTAATCTCCCGGCAGACGACTGGAATGATATTGATATGGTGTTTTCAATTGGTGGTGATGGCACTTTTCTTGAAACCGTAAACATGATCAAACACAAAGGCATACCCATACTGGGTATCAACAGTGGCAGGCTTGGATTTTTGTCATACGTTTCAAGAGAAGAAATTCCTATTGCGCTTGAACAGGTTTTAAAAGGAGAATATACACTCGAACAACGTTCTCTACTGAAAGTGAATACCGAAATGAATGATTTTGGGGATAATAATTTCGCACTCAATGAAGCTACCCTGCAAAAATACGTTAGTGCGTCTATGATAAAAATAAATGCGTTTTATAATGATGAATTAATCAATACCTATTGGTCAGACGGCCTTATAGTGAGTACTCCTACAGGTAGTTCTGCTTATTCTTTGAGTTGCGGCGGCCCCATTGTGCATCCCAACAGCAACAATTTTGTTATTACGCCTATTGCTCCGCACAATTTAACTGTTCGCCCCTTGGTGATTTCTGACGAGGGAACGATTACATTAAAACTTGAAGGCATACAAAAATCTGTAAAACTCAGTCTTGATTACAGGTCAGTGCACAGAACGTTTTTGGAAGAGATTGTTATTAATAAAGCAGATTTTTCTATTAATCTTGTAAAATTATTTAATAATAATTATTTTAGCACTTTACAAAAAAAACTGATGTGGGGTGTGGACATGCGAAATTATTAATATCTTTACATTCAGTTAGTAAAGTTTTTTAAAAACATATGAATATGACGATAAAACGACTATTCATCGTACACGTTTTATTGGGTTTATTTGCAGGTACAGTGAATGCTCAATATGGCTCACAGTGGCGTAAATTTAGACAGGAAGTCTTTTTAGGCATCGGGGGAACTGGTTTCCTTGGCGAGCTTGGTGGCGCTGATCAGGAAGGCACTCATTTTGTCAGAGATTATGAAATATCATATACACGCCCCCTGTTTTATGCCGGATACAGATATAAACTGAGTGAGTCATTTTCCGTAAAGGGCACTGGTGCCTTTGGGTGGGTATATGGTGATGATGCAACAACAAATGAAATTCACAGGCGTGCAAGAAACCTGTCTTTCCGTTCTCCAATTGCTGAAGTTGGTGCGCATATTGAATATCATATTCTTAAAGAACAATTCGGACACAGATATGATTTGCGACGCAACCGGGGTCAGAAAAATTCACCGAGCTTATATGTTTTTACCGGAATTAATGGTTTTTGGTTTAACCCCAAAGGGCAATATACCGATGGAGAATGGTACGCACTGCAGCCACTTGGAACTGAAGGACAGGGGCGCGTTTCTACCCGCGAACCCTTTCATCGGATTTCATGGTCTGTTCCCATTGGGTTTGGTATGAATTATTTACTTGACCGAAACTGGGGAATTGGTTTTGAATTGGGTGCACGATATACAGGAACTGATTACATTGATGATGTGAGCACAACTTACGTAGATCCCAATCTTTTTGATGATCCTATAGCCAGGTTTTTTGCTGATAGATCGGACGACTGGTATGGAGCAGCAGTTTATAACCAGCGTGGTGATTCAAATTATAATGATGCTTATTCGTTTTTTACCCTTAATGTGTCTTATAAATTACGCCCCAAAGGACCAAGTATTCCAAAGTTCTGACATTTCCATTTGTGTAATACTATTTTTACGTATTAGCCGTTAGCATAACAATTCTTTTCAGGAAATTTGCATATGAATATTATGATGAGAAAGAATAAAATTAAAAAAATTATATGTTATGTGTGCATGAGCTTTGGTTTTACTATTTTTTTATCTCCCCTCCATGCACAACAAGCAGGGGAAATTGGTATTCATGCCGGAGGATCCTATTATCTCGGTGAGGTAAACTGGGGAAAACCTTTTTATTCACCACGGTTGAATGTGGGGGCTTTTTATAAACAACATTTAAATTCCCGTGTAGTTATAAAATATGGAGGACTATATACACACCTTCAGGGATTTGATGAAGATTCCCGTTTTAGGTATCAAAGACTGCGCGATGCCGGTTTTGCAACAACGCTTTCTGAAATTGCAGCACAGGTAGAATATCATTTCCTTATTTATGAACTGGGAAAAACAAAAGATAATTTTTATACCCCTTATGTTAACCTTGGGGTTGGTGGTTGTTATGCGTGGGAATCCAACCATGTGTTTTCTGTTGTCATTCCTATGGCAGTAGGGGTTAAAATGAATCTAACCAGACAGATTGTTGTTGGGGTTGAGTGGGCATTCAGAAAAACATATTCCGATATGCTTGATAATCTAACAGGCGAAGACCTGGATTTTTATGCTCAAATAAATGTGCCCATAAGTAATACCAACGATGTGAAACAACATGGGTTTATGACAAATGATGATTGGTATTCCTATGCTGCCTTGACATTCTCATATAATTTCACTATTGGCTTAGAGTGTCATGCATATTATTAATTTTGCAGAAAATGTCAAGTATGAAGAACAAGATAAATAAAGATAAATTGCCACAACACATTGCCATTATTATGGATGGAAATGGCAGATGGGCACAAAAAAGAGGCGTATTTCGTATAATAGGACATCGTGCCGGGGCTAAATCGGTTAGAAAGGTGGCCGAAGCGTGTGCTGAATTAGGTATTAAATATCTTACCCTGTATGCTTTTTCAACTGAGAATTGGAATAGACCAGAAAATGAAGTAAACAACCTGATGGAGCTCCTGATTGAAAATTTACAAAAAGAAACAAAAACATTGTTAAAAAACGATGTATCTCTTAATGTGATTGGTGATATCACCAGGCTGCCCGAAAAAGTGCAAAAAAATCTTAATAAGACCATTGAAAAAACAAAGCAGGGCAAACGCATGTATTTATCGTTGGCATTATCATACTCCGGACGATGGGATATTATTCAGGCGTGTCAGAACATTGCCATGAAAGTAAAACAAAAGGAATTAAACCCGGAAGACATTGACCTAAATATGTTTGCTCAATACCTTTCAACCAAAGGAATGCCCGACCCTGAACTTTTGATCAGAACAAGCGGGGAAAGAAGAATCAGTAACTTTATGATTTATCAAATGGCTTATACTGAGTTCTATTTTACAAAAACCCTTTGGCCTGATTTTTCAAAAAATCACCTTTATAGGGCAATAGTGGATTTTCAAACCAGGGAAAGAAGATTTGGTAAAACAAGTGCCCAATTGTAAGCGTGGATGGAATGAAAAAAATTAGTTTTAATATTATTGTATTGCTTTTCTTCAGTATTACACTAACAGCACAAGTTTCTTTAAAAGATAAATTGAGTCGTATTAATTATGCCAACCCGGAAGAATATGTTATCGGGGGGATTCAGATTTCCGGTGTGCAATACCTCGACCACAATGTGATCATTCATCTTACAGGGATGCAGGTAGGAGATACCATAATGGTTCCGGGTGAAAAAGTAACAAATGCCATTGAAAAATTGTGGGATCAGGGTTTGTTTTCAGATGTAAAAATCGTTGCAGACCATATCATTAACGATAAAATATTTCTGGATATCATGTTGTCTGAAAGACCACGGCTGTCAAAATTTTCGTTCAAAGGCATCAAAAAAGGGGAAGCTGATGATCTGCGTGAAAACCTTAAGCTTGTCAAAGGTTCGCAGGTAACAGACAACCTGCTGATGAATATACACTCCGGCACAAAAAGATACTTTGTGGATAAAGGATACCTCAATGTGGAAATAAACATTGTGCAGGAAGATGATACCACTATGCCCAATTCTGTCATTCTGTATATCAACATTGATAAGCATGATCGCATCAAAATTGAAAATATGATTATTGAGGGAAATGAGTATTTAAGTGATGGTAAAATCAAAAGGAGAATGAAAGGTACCAAGGAAAAATCATGGTATCGTTTCTGGAAAACTTCCAAATTTATCCGTTCTGAATTTAAAGATGACAAAAACGCCATCATTGATAAGTACAATGAAGAAGGATTTAGAGATGCCCGTATACTTTATGATTCCATTCAAAAAAATGGAGAAAGCATTAACCTTGTCATTGGTATTGAAGAAGGCCAAAGATATTATTTCCGGAACATTGACTGGGTGGGAAATACCAAATATACCAACGAACTATTATCACGCGTACTCGCCATTGAAAAAGGCGATGTATATAACCAGAAATTGCTTGATGAACAGTTAATGGGTGAAAATTCAGTGTTTTCACTGTATCAGGATAATGGGTATTTGTTTTCCAGTATTATACCTGTGGAAGTCAATATTGAGCAGGATTCCATTGATCTTGAAATGCAGGTTTATGAAGGAAAACAGGCCCGTATCAATGAGATTACCATTAATGGAAACACACGCACAAATGACCATGTTATCATCAGGGAAATGCATACCCGCCCGGGAGACCTTTATAAACGTTCAGATATTCAGCGAACCATCAGGGAATTATCCCAGTTAGGGTATTTTGATCCCGAAAAAATGAACATGAATTTTGAACCCGATCCGGAAAAAGGCATTGTGGATCTCGAATACATTGTCGAGGAAAAACCATCAGACCAGATTGAATTGAGTGGTGGATATGGTGCTGGTATGATCGTGGGTTCACTTGGCTTGATGTTCAATAATTTTTCACTGAAAAATGTCTTTAATCCAAGTGCTTACAGGCCACTGCCTGCAGGAGACGGGCAACGCCTTAGCCTTAGGGCGCAGGCAAGCGGGCCATATTATCAGAATTACAGCTTTACCTTTGTTGAACCCTGGCTTGGAGGGCGTAAACCCAATTCTCTTTCCGTTTCTGTGTATAATTCCAGGCAAAAATATGGTTCTGATTCCACACGACAGGAATTTATCGTATCAGGTGCTTCTTCAGGGTTGGGACAACGACTTGAATGGCCTGACGATTATTTCACTCTATACCTTCAGATGGGGTACAAGCATTACAATATTCACCAATGGTCCGGGTTTATTTATGATGACGGAGTTTCCAATAACATCAATTTTACAGCAAACCTTGGACGCTCCAGCAGTGGCCCAAATCCTGTTTTTCCTACCCGTGGAAATAACATGACCCTTTCGCTTGAGCTTACTCCTCCTTTCTCATTATTTAATAATAAGGATTACACTACCATGAGCCCCAATGAAAAATACAAATGGATAGAATATCATAAATGGAAATTTAAAGCGGATTGGTACACAACACTAATGGGTTCGAAAGATGGTGGTAGCCAGGCACTTGTGCTTAGATCGAAATTCGAATTCGGCTTTCTCGCTTTTTATAACAGTGAAATCGGGCCTTCTCCTTTTGAAGGATTCCAACTTGGCGGCGACGGACTGTACGGTTATAATTTGTATGGAAGGGAAACCATTGGAATGAGGGGATACAGCAACAATTCCCTGACTCCCTCTTCCGGTGGAAACATCTACAATAAATTCAGTCTTGAACTCCGTTATCCACTTTCTCTTAATCCTACTGCTACCTTTTACGGACTGGCTTTTGTTGAAGGTGGTAATGCATGGAACGATTTTTCCAATTATGATCCATTTAATATTAAACGATCAGCAGGTTTTGGTATTAGGGTATTTATGCCAATGATTGGTATGCTCGGTGTTGATTGGGGATACGGATTTGATGAAATTAAAGGTAAAACCGGTGTCAACGGATCTCAATTCCATTTTGTTATTGGTCAGCAATTTTGATTATATTATCTTTGGTCCGTTATTTGTATTTTAATTTTCTGAACCTAAAAAATAGTAAAATTATGAAAAAAATATGCCTGATTTTATTGTTGCCCCTGCTTACTACAATGGGTGTTTTTGCCCAAAAATATGCTTATGTGGATACAGATTATATCATGAACAACATCCCAACCTATGAAACAGCACAGCAGCAACTCAATGAGCTTTCAGATCAATGGAAAAACGAAGTGGATGAAATGAAAAATGAAATTGAGAAGATGTATGAAGATTTTAAAGCTGAAAAAGTCTTCCTGACTGAAGATCTCAAAATGAAACGGGAAGAAGAAATCATCCAAAAAGAAAAAGACATGCGGGAACTACAACAAAAATATTTTGGCCGTGACGGCATGTTGTTCAAAAAACGGAAAGAATTACTCAAACCCATTCAGGATGACATTTTCAATGCAGTAAAAGAAATTGCCCAGGAAGGCAATTATGCTGTTATTTTTGATACTGCCAATGCAGTTTACATGCTATATACAGATCCTAAATACGATAAAAGTGATGATGTGTTGAAAAAACTTGGATATAAAAATTAGTAGTACTATTTTTGCTAAAATATTACTAATAATAAAACGAAAGATTATGTTTAAAAAAATCACATTAATAGCAACAATGATCCTTATTGCCGGAACATCTGTTCAAAGTTTTGCACAAAAAAATAAACTCGGATACGTTAGAGTTGATGCAATTTTCATTGAAATGCCGGAACGTACACAGGCAGAACAGGAAATTACCGAATATGCAAAACAACTTGAAAATCAGTTACAGACCATGAATGCTGAGTTTGAAAAGAAATACCAGGAATACGAAGATAATTACGAAACCTGGGGAGCTGTTGTAAGAAAAGATAAAGAACTTGAAATTCAGAATTTGCAGCAACGTATACAGGGCTTTCAACAAAGTGCGCAAAGTGATTTGCAGCAAAAAGAACAAGAGTTGCTTCAGCCTATTTATGAAAAAATCAGAAGTGCTATCAAAAAAGTTGGTGAAGCAGAAGGTTTTACTTACATTTATGATGCATCCATGTTGCTCTATAAATCTGCCGACAGTGAAGACCTTACCGAAAAAGTCAAGGCACAGTTAGATTTAGTGGAATAAACATCATAAAAAATGCAGTAAAGACCATCCTGTTTTGGTGGTCTTTTTTGTATTTTTACACTATGCTTAACGCTGATAAAAGCATTGGTATTTTTGATTCCGGACTGGGTGGTTTATCCGTATGGAAATACGTTGCTGAATTTCTGCCGCGTGAATCGTTTATCTATTTTGGCGATAGCAAACATGCACCCTACGGAAACAAATCTGATGCATTTATTACTGAACGCTGCCATCACATTACCAGGTTTTTGCTGGATAAAAATGTTAAATTAATTATTGTGGCATGCAATACCGCCACCGCTGCTGCCATTGAATCCCTTAGAGAAAATTACCCGCATATACAATTTGTTGGGATGGAACCCGCCATTAAACCCGCAAGCCTACTCTCGAAAACAGGGCACATCGGAGTGCTTGCTACCCATGGTACTTTCAAAGGAGAACTTTTTAAGCGTAACCAGGAAAAATACCAGCCTTACGTAAAAATACATTACACCGAAGGAAACGGGCTTGTTGAACTTGCCGAACAGGGAAAAGTGTTTTCTGATGAAGCTGAGAAACTGCTCAGAAAATACATAGAACCACTTATGGAAAACAAGGTTGACCAACTGGTGCTCGGGTGTACACATTACCCCCTTTTTATTCCTCTTATTGATAAAATCACACAAGGGTCAATGCACATCCTTCATCCTGCTGATGCCATTGCAAAGCGAACTAAAGACCTGCTTATGCAACACCGTATTTTACAAACCCGTAACAATCATGGGGGAAATACATTTTACAGCAATGGGGATATCTCTGATATGCTTGATGTCATTAAACAACTTGATATTAAAGCCGAACCAAATATCTTCTCTGTTAGTGATTAAAAATCTATAATCAGTATATAACTGTTAGCCGATGTTTACAGAAATATTTATAATCGATTAGTTATAAAAATATTCGTATATTTGTTATTGAAATTATGGCCACTTAACATGCAACATTCCGCAATGAAACATCGCTTCAGACAACGTTTGGGGCAAACATCCGAAAAGCCCATGATGTTCAACGCAAGCAAAGCCAAGGGCATTTACATCTATGATGAATATGGGAATCCTTTTATTGATTTGGTGGCCGGTGTATCAGTGTGCAACCTCGGCCATCAGCACCCTGAAATTGTTCAAGCTGTCAAAGAACAGATTGATAAACATATGCACTTGATGGTGTATGGTGAATTTATTCAGCCGGTACAAGTCGAACTTGCTGATTTACTGGTAAAACAACTTCATCCTTCCCTGAATACGGTGTATTTTGTGAACAGCGGCTCTGAAGCCATTGAGGGAGCCATGAAACTGGCAAAACGCTATACGGGTAAAAATCACATCGTGGCCTGCAAAAACGCATATCACGGAAGTACACAAGGCGCTTTGTCTTTGCTGGGGGATGAGGCATTTAAACGGAATTACAGACCGCTGTTGCCCGGCATTGATTTTATCTGCTTTAACAACACCTCCGACTTTTATAAAATTACAGCACAAACCGCTGCGGTGGTTATTGAACCCATCCAGGCTGAAGCCGGAATCTGCATCCCGGATGATGATTACCTGGCTGCTTTGAAGCAACGCTGCCGGGATGTCGGGGCATTGTTAATTTTTGATGAAGTACAAACCGGTTTTGGCAGAACGGGAAAATTGTTTGCACACATGCATTACAATGTGATCCCGGATATTATGTGTGTTGCGAAAGCTTTTGGAGGCGGTATGCCGCTGGGTGCTTTTATCGCTGACAAACACATTATGGATGTGTTCACAAAAAATCCCATGCACGGACACATTACTACTTTTGGCGGGCATCCGGTATCCTGTGCGGCAGCCTTGGCCAACCTTAACGTGTTGTTACGGGACAAACTGATTGAGCAAGTGGATGCCAAAGCCAGCCTGTATTTTGACCTGTTGACGCACCCGCGTATCAAAAAGGTCTGGGGCAAAGGCCTTTTTATTGGCATTGAAATGGAAACCGAAGAAGAAGCAGCACGTGTGATGGAAATCGGCGCTAAAACAGGTGGCTTCATCACCGACTTGTTTTTATTTAAGCCTAATGCTTTCCGCATCGGGGCACCCCTGATTATCACTGAAAAACAGATACGGGAATCTGTGAAACTGATTTTAAATACACTTGATAAACTGGATTAAAGTAAAATTTACCCCTTTTTGTGATTTTTCGGCTTGTCAAATCGTATCAGTTTCCCGGATTTATCCTTAATATCAGCCCATGATTGCACATCAAATTGAATTTGTGCCACACCACAGGTTGGCATGTGATCCAGCCGTGTATTGGATATGCGCCTCACAATATAGGTGATACCGGGATTATGAGATATCATGTAGATGGAATCAAAGTTATTCTCCATATCACGAATGATGCTTAAAAAAGTCTCCGTATCGGCATAATACAGATCTTCCAGGTACAATATTTCCTGTTCGGCAGATCCAATCCCGGCAGCAATTAGCCTGGCGGTAGTTTTTGCCCGGTTTGCAGGGCTTGATATGATAAGATCCGGCAGTATGAAATCCGATTTAATGATCTTTCCCATCAAAAGAGCGTCATTGTTACCCATGTCATTCAGTGGCCGTTCAAAATCAGGAACATCCTGTTTCCTGTCAGATTTTGCATGTCTGATGAATGTAATTGTTTTCATATCGTGATTAATTTTTGGCAAAGGTAAAATGCAATTCTTTTGAAAACTAACAGATGAACTAAACTGAATGTTTATTCAACACTTTCCAGGTATTCGTCCAGTTCATCAATGCTCATTTCAAACTCAAAAGCATCATTCACGATATAGTATTTATGCGGATCGTACACATATTCATAAGCAAATTTTGAAAATTCAAGCCTGGAATCTTCAAAATCAAATAAAGTCATGATGGTTTTTACCTGTGACGATGTCAGGCAATCGCTTTTGGCAATGCTTTTGGCAATTTTCAGCTTTGAAGCTTCAAAATCTTTGCTTTCAACGGATTGTTTAGCTTCTTCAAAATCCATGCTGCTCATCGGGGTATGGCAACCACCGGATTCATACTGTGGTGTTGCCGTTTGCTGGGCTGTTTCCTGTTCAACAATGGCTTCTACAACGCCTCCGCCTTCATGTGTTACTGTGGTTGTGGTAGTTGTTGTAGTGATTGTTGTTGTCTCTGTATGGGCGTCATCCAGTTCAAAATCAACAGTCATATTCATTTGTTCCCCGTTATCATTCATGGAGACATCCATACCTGATTCGTTGACTTTCATGTTTACATCCACTGATTCGGTATCGTCACCTGATTCATGACCATGACCTGCATGAGTGGTGGTGCTGTGCGTGATGGTAGTGGTCTCCTGCATGTTTGTGCCTTCGGTGCTGTGGGTGGTCTGTTGTGGGTCTTCGTACTTCTGTTCAGTGATTTGAGGTTCATCTTCTGGTTGTTCAATGGCTGTCTGGCTTAATAGGCACAGTGTCATTTTACCGTTGTTCTTTTGATGAATCCTGAACGTGTAGGCATAACCCGGTTCTTCAAACCATAATGATTTGGTAAACGACTTCATTGACTTGTTGTTAAAGGCGATTTTAGCCTTGTATGCATCGGCTTTCAAACCTTCAACTTTTACGTTGGATTTCGGACTGTCATTTTTTTTCACTCCATTGAGATACAATGTAAATGTTTCACCTTCTTCGTGGAAAATAGTAAGGTTGGTTGTCTGAGCCATGATCAAATTGGTGGCTAACAAAGCAAACACCAGGTAAATTGTTTTTTTCATAACGTGTGTTTTTATTATTTTTTTATCAATATCAAACTTCCTGCCAAATGGCTGCAATGTATAAACTTATATGGGTTTTTATTCCATGTGTTCAATGGTCAGCCTGTCAACAACCAATGTGCTGTTGGCACCAACTTTGAAACCAAAACGGTCCCCATACAATTTGTGGATGTCCGTAAGGTAAACAAAGTTCTCATTTAAAAAGACATAAACAAGATCATTCAGATGTACTACAGTAAGCTTGTTATAATTTAAAAAATCCGCAATATTTTCATTCTCAACATAAGAATAATAATAATTAAAATTTTCTTTTGAATTACTGATCAGTACATTATGTTGCAAATCATACCCGGTAAAATAATACGCATTGTGGTCAGAACCGCCCCAGATAAGGCCACTGAAATCTGACGAGTTACTATTTTCAATCTTAATGATACATTCCATCTTATAATCGTCTTCCATATCAAGATCATGATCATACAATGCTATTTCGGAAGCATTACTGCTGTTTTGTAACCTGAATTCCCCGTTGTTAATTTCAGTTTCCAGTGTCATGTTGGTTTGTACCCATACGTTTTCATCGCTCAAAAACTGTTCATTAAGCTGGGTGACCGATTCAAGTGCATGAATTGAGTCATAGCTGGTTTGATGCTCTGCCCACCATGGCCATTCTATATCTTCATTAAACAATTCATCAACATAATAAGGTTTTCTAAAGCCAAAATAATTTAGTGTATGATACATCTTTTTGTCCACATCATAAGGCGTTCCCCGTATTAAACTTGTCCATTCCCCGTTGGGAAAAACAGCGTTTGTATTCTGGCGGTTAAGAAATCCCAACGCCATATAACGCATCACGATGGCTTCACGCCTATCCTCATTGGCTTGCAACCATGTGTCTTCATCTATTTCAATACGTATTGGATCTTCATAATTACACCTGGCTACCGTATCTTCACCGAGGGATGAAAATTCGATAATAAGGCCAAGTTCTTCAAAATCAAATTCTATGCCACGCTGCTGTGCATATTCTTCGAAGGTTTCAACGTACGGGGCTGCTGTGTCCGGCACGTTATACCAGTCAGGTTTGCAGGACGTTAAAAGCGCCGATCCAACAACTAAAACAGGTAATATGATTGATTTGATCATGTTTCTATATTTCATTATAAAAACAAAAATACGTAAAATTCCAATGCGTAAAGACGGCGAAAAGCAATATTGTTCACAATTTGGCTTAATTTCTCTTATGACATGTACTGTACCCTTTACATATTTTCTGCGAAACTTTAGTAAACTACTTACGGATTTGAGGATTTACACACTGAAATTTCAATCACAAAATATTTTATCTGTCTAAATTCTTTTATATTTGCCACTTAATCAAAATTCAACAATTATATGAAGAAAAAACTTGCAGTAGTTGCTTTTGGCGGAAATGCGCTCCTGAGATCAGGACAAAAAGGAACCATTGAGGAACAGGAATCCAATGTGCGTGAAACCTGCAATAATCTGACAGCACTGATAGAGCAGGATTATAACATTGTCATAGGCCATGGAAACGGACCACAGGTCGGGAACATTCTTCTCAGAAACATTGCCGGTCATAAAATGTTTGGTCTTCCGCTTATGCCCCTTGATGTTTGTGGCGCTTATTCTCAGGGATTCATCGGTTATATCATTGAACAGCAAATGAGAAATGTACTCGAATCCAAAAAAATGAAGCGAGATATTCTTACCCTAGTAACACAAGTGCTTGTGGATAAAAATGATAAAGCATTCCAACATCCCACAAAACCCATCGGCCCTTACTATAAAAAAGAAGAACTGGAAGCTTTGAAAAAGAAAAATCCAGACGATGTGTATGCCGAAGACCCCAAAGGCAGGGGATACAGAAAAGTTGTCGCATCTCCGGTGCCTTTAGAAATTATGAACAAAAACAGCATAGAAAAACTTGCCCGTGACGGAAACATTGTCATTACTGTCGGCGGTGGTGGAATTCCGGCGTTTTATGTAAAACCCGGCGAAATGCAGGGTATTGATGCTGTAATTGATAAAGATTTGGCCTCATCCATGCTGGCTACACAAATCAGTGCTGATGAATTTTATATACTTACCGATGTACCCAAAGTGTTTATCAATTTCAACAAACTAGACCAACAGGCCTTGGATGTCATTACTGTGGCAGATGCAAAAAAACACCTCAACGACGGACAGTTTTCCGAAGGCAGCATGGCTCCTAAAATCAGAGCGGCTATTCAGTTCATTGAACGCGGTGGTAAAAAATGCGTCATCACCGAATCCAAAGAACTTGGTAAAGAAAATGTGGGTACTCAGATTGTGGCTAAATAGTGTTTATCCAGAAAGTACATATAATTAGAAGTCGGGAGTCCGAAGTCCGAAGACGGAAGTCCGAAGATATCACATTAATTAATTTTCACTTTAAAAATGTATGCTTTACTTCCGACTCCGGTCTTCGGTCTTCAGACTAATTAGTTACCATTATTCAATTATAAATAAATGTTCGACTTTATGGACAAACATTAAATAATATTAACACTAAAACATAATAGTTATGGCTTATAACCTTAGAAACAGAAGTTTTTTAAAATTACTGGACTTCAGTCCGAAAGAAATAAACTTTTTGCTTGACCTCTCTGATGACCTAAAAAAAGCAAAATACACCGGGACTGAAAAACAATTGCTGAAAGGCAAAAATATAGTATTGCTGTTTGCCAAAGATTCTACCCGCACACGTTGTGCTTTTGAAGTAGCTGCTATGGACCAGGGCGCCGGGGTTACTTATCTTGGCCCTGCCGGCTCTCAAATGGGTAAAAAAGAATCCATGGCCGACACAGCACGTGTGCTTGGCCGCATGTATGATGGTATAGAATACCGTGGTTTCGGTCAGGAAATTGTTGAAACGCTTGCCGAGTATGCCAATGTACCGGTATGGAACGGCCTGACAAATGAATTTCACCCCACACAGGTTCTGGCCGATTTCATGACTATGAAAGAAAACATTGACAAACCATTGAACAAAGTGTCTTTTGCTTACCTTGGTGATGCCCGCAACAACATGGGAAATTCATTGCTCGTAGGTGCTGCCAAGATGGGTATGGATTTCAGGGCAGTAGCTCCAAAATCCTGCCATCCTTCAAAAGAACTGGTAGCTCAGTGCCAGGAAATAGCCAAAGAAACCGGCGCCAAAATTACCCTTACCGAAGATGTTGATAAAGGCGTGAAAGGTGTGGATTTCCTTTACACTGACGTGTGGGTATCCATGGGTGAAGCCGATGATGTATGGAAAAAACGCATCGCTGAAATGAAACCCTACCAGGTCAACATGGCGATGATCAAAAAAACCGGCAATCCACATGTGAAATTCATGCATTGCCTGCCCGCTTTCCACGATGAAAACACTACCGTTGGCAAAGAAATCGCTGAAAAATTCGGCATTGGTGAAATGGAAGTAACCAACGAAGTGTTTGAATCTGAGTACTCCATCGTGTTTGATGAAGCCGAAAACAGGCTGCACACCATCAAAGCTGTGATGATTGCTACCCTCGGGAAATAATAACATGGTAATATATGTAATTCAAGCCGTTCTTAATACTGACTGAGGGCGGCTTTTTTGGGCGGCACCCCCGAATGGAAAATTCGGGTGTCGGTCTGCGGCCTGTAGCCGTGCATTGCTCAGCGTGTGCTGTTATGCTGTGCACAGGAGCTTCTCCCGTCGCTCTGTCCACAGCACAGCACATCAGCTTCGCAGCACACGGGCTGCCGGCCTACGCCCTGCCGCAGGAGGGACCTTATAGTAAATCACCACTATCTGTACAATCAACAAAGCCCTGTACCCTTGTTCTTTACCTGTTTTGCCAAACTGGTTTATGTTATCCGTTAATTTTACTTTATTTGGGTCTGCTGAAAAACACTAAACACAAAATTGTCAAGTATTTATATCAGAAGTTGCCAATATAAATGCATGGTTTTTGTGTTGAATTCTAAAAAAAGCGTGCATATATGAGTCCACTCCAAAAAGTCAAAAAAATAAAAAATGCCACGAAGTCACCAAGACACCAAGAGTCACAAAAGGCTGATTTATAATGTTTTAAGATTTGTGATGCTTTGTGTCTTAGTGTCTTAGTGGCAAGGCAATAACTTTTTGGAGTGGACTCATATACTAATAGCTAAATTGAGCTATACCTTCATTTTTTATAATTTTTTTAGCTAAACGTTACAATCAATTTAGTTGTCCAAAAAACGGGTATTGTGTTTGTTAGCCTGAGGCACACCATATTCTTCGTTGCCTGCGAATCGAAGTATGCTAATACGTCTTCTTCTTGTCGCCTTGAATATGGTGCACCTCAGACTTTTTCAGCAGACCCTATATTTGATGAGGAATTAACATATAATGTGAAGAGCCGTTGAAAGAAGAGGAACGATTAAATGTGGTGATTCCAGAGAATCTGGCCAAAATAGAACTGAACGATGAAAAGTAATAGCAACAAAATATCAGTAAAAGGGGTTGAGGTTTCATTTCTTCAAACCAAACAGGAAGATTATATCTGCATTACCGATGTTGCTAAGTTTAAAAACCCCAATGCCCCTGCCGACATTATAAAAAACTGGTTACGCAGCAAAAACACCATTGAACTACTTGGACTTTGGGAAAAATTGCACAATCCCGATTTTAAACTGGTCGAATTCGACCAGTTTAGAAATGAAGCGGGGTACAATCATTTTGTGCTTTCGCCTCAAAAATGGATAGAAACCACCAATGCCATTGGTTTGCAGTCTAAATCGGGTCGTTATGGTGGCACTTTTGCCCATGTTGACATAGCCTTGGAGTTTGCCTCATGGGTTTCGGTTGAATTTAAATTCTACCTGATTAAAGAGTTTCAATACCTCAAAAGCCAGCAGGCAAAAGAACTAGATTGGAATATTAAACGAAAGCTCACAAAAATAAATTACCGCATACACACTGATGCCACAAAGGGAAATCTGCTTCCGGAGTATCTTACACCACAGCAGATAAATTATGTGTATGCCAACGAAGCCGATGTGCTTAACATGGCACTTTTCGGTAAAACTGCCAAACAGTGGCGTGACGAGAACCCCGATGAAAAAGGAAATATCCGCGACTATGCAAACGTATCACAATTGGTTTGCCTGGCAAACCTCGAAAATCTCAATGCTGTTTTTATTGGCGAAGGCATCCCCCAGCACGAACGACTTAAAAAGCTGAACCAGATTGCCATAGGGCAAATGCGGATACTTTTGCAAAACAATGCAGGGAACATTCTAAAACAAGGAGGTAAGGATAAATAAGTGTTTAGTTTCATCACGTTGTTGTGTTTAAAGGTTTAGCTTTCCCGCCCTC
>JBNGDT010000004.1:0-43938 GCA_049975305.1 Bacteroidales bacterium
CATCCACCGGAGTGTATTTTTACATCATCAAAGGTGAAGGTATTGATGGATATGTTTATGATCTTCAGGGACCATTCCACCTGATCAGGAATAAGTAAACCATAAATAAATGAAAAAAACGGCTGTCTTTCAGAACAAAGACAGCCTTTTTTAATTAATTTTATGTAAGGAACAATTTATTATTGAACTTCAGACAACGAAACAGAACAAAAAACTGTCTGATTAATGAAAAAAGATGAGGGAGGAAAAAAAACTTGTTAAAAGATGTCAACTGAGAGACGGAAAAGCTTTTAATAAGCTTTATGAAAAATATGCTCCTGTTCTGTTTGCGATTTGTATGCGATACGGTAAAAACCAGGCAGAGGCTGAAGACATCCTGCAAGAATCATTCCTTACGATATTTAATAAAATTGAAACGTATAGATTTGAAGGTTCTTTTGAAGGCTGGATGAAACGAATAACTGTAAACACTGCAATTAACCTGTTACGGTCAAAAAACCATCAATTGTACCGAATAAAGTCTGATGAGTATGATCAAGTTAAGTTTGAAGGGTATGATGCAATTTCAAAATTGAATGAGGAAGAAATTTTAAAATGCATACAAAATCTACCAGTGGGATACCGGACTGTATTTAATTTGCATGTGGTTGAAGGATACAAGCACAGAGAAATAGCGGAGTTATTGATGATAAGTGAAAATACTTCACGAACACAGTTGGGAAAAGCCAGACAGGCCTTGATAAAAGAAATGGAGAAGTTAGGTTATAAATTATGAATACATTTGATAAACATATCAGAGACAAAATGACCAGGATGGAGGTCAATCCATCCAGGGAAGTGTCTGAACGGATAAAATCAACCAAGCCCAGGCCATATTTTAAACATTTGTTTAAACGTTATGGGTATTGGTTTGCCGCTGGAATTGCAGTAATTGGAATTTTATCCTTAGTTGTTTTTGATCATCTGTTTGTAAACAACAGATCAAACGATAATACAATTTCACAATCGCAGGAACAACTCGATAATCACACTCAAAATATATCATCACTAAACAACAATTCAGATAATCCTGAACAAGATAGCAAAGCAGTTGTGACAGTGGATGCGCATAAAAATGACATTCGGCACACTGAACATAAAGAAATACATAGTTACAAAAATAATATTGTCCTTACTTCTGATACGAAAGGAAGCTGGTTGTGCAAATCGAATGCTGACATTATCACCACAAACTATAATGAATGTGTCATTCATTGTCCGGATTATGGCAATTACAAAATGCTGTGGTTTAACGACAATGGAGATACCGTTTATTATCATATTGAATACATGGAAATGCCACAGATATTCTCATCAAAAGATACAACTGTTAAAGGACTGAAGTGCAGGATTTCCTGTAATACAAATGATGGAAACTGGCAAGTACCGGAAGGCATAGAATTGACCGCTTTAAGCGACAAAAACATAATTATTTCAGCTAACAAACCAGGTCATTATATGGTGATTCGTACAGAAAAAGATTCAATTGGCAGGTATTCGGACACAATTTCAGTACATTTTATTGATTCACAAAATAAATACAAGGTGGTTTTACGTCCAGTTTGTCCCGGAGAGAGTGCTGTAATTGTTGTAGACAAAGGATTTGTACCCGTAGCTGAGGAAATGAACTGCATAAAAAGCGGTGAGGATACATTCAGGCTGACATTTATGCCTTCAGCTTCAGAATTAGCAATATGTAGTATCATAGATGAAAAAACCGGAAATAAAATCGAATCTATAAAGTTTAATATACCCAAAAAAGTAGAACTCAATTATGAAACGCATCCCAAAACATGCAAAAACAACGGGACTGTTTTTGTGAAGGATAACCCGGACATTGTTGAGATTTATCTGGATGATAATAATAAAGTGGAAGTTGGGAAACACATTGACCTGGAAGCAGGCAATTACACACTCACATGGAAAGATACACGCGGATGCATAGATAGCAGTGAAATAACCATAAATCAGGCTGATATCCTAAATGCAGATTTTGAACTGGAGATATCCCTTGACGGATTTTCTGCCAGGACCACTAATCTGACAAACTATGCCGATCAAACATATTCCGACAACCTTTATTATGAATGGTATGTCAATGGAAATTTACAAAGTACTGCAAAAGAACCAGAACTTCAGCTTGATGAACTAATCAATAGTGTTAAGTTATACGTTACAGATGGTAAATTGTGCTCCGATTCGATGATTAAAAAAGATATCATACCTGATCAATCACCCATTCGCGTTCCAAACTTCTTCACACCCAATAATGACGGATATTTTGATCAATTCAAAGTATTGATTGACTCCCGGTTAACCGATTTTAAAGCTATTATTACTTCCCGTTCCGGACAAACTGTTTATGAATGGTCTGATCCCTCTAAAGGATGGGATGGAAAAATTTTCGGCAATGAAAACGCCAGCGAAGGGGTGTATTTTTACATCATTCAGGCCTATGATTCCACCGGCCTGGCAATTGAAAAACGCGGTACTTTGCAGTTGATCCGTTAAACACGAAAGCACCAAAGCGAGATGGAACGAGAGCAAGATCGAAGAAAGAATAAAAATACATAATGAACTAAAAGGTTATTACTTTACATCTCGTGCTCTCATGCTTTCGTCCATTCGTGCGTAGTTCCCTGACTTTTATGTTGATTTCTAATTTTCGGCATCCATTTTGCAAGATTTTGTTAAACAAGTGAGCTTTGCTATTTTTACACCATAATAATTTTGGGCAACATATCATGAGACTAAGAACAGGGAAATATGTGTTGATTTTGGTATTAATATGCTGGTTAAAACATGGATTTGGACAGCGTAATATAATCAGGGGAGATGAAGCCTTTGAGCGCGAGCAATACAAAACAGCCATTGATTATTACCAGGAAGCTTTTGAACGGGGCGATAAATCCAGAAAAACAAGGGCTGAAGCTTCTTTCAAAACAGCAAGAGCATATATGAAAATTTCAGATCCGAAAAGTGCTCTGGAACATTATAATAGGGCTGAAAGATACAATTACGAAAACGATAACATGTATTTTGAAATGGCAGATGCATACCTTCAGTATGAAGAATTTGATTCCGCACTACTGGCCATAGAAAAATATGAGAAAATTCATCCCAATGATCCCAGGGTGGATAAAGAAATTGAAAAAATTAATAGAACATTGGAAATGCTCGAAAATCCAACAAACATTTCTGTTAAGCTGGCAGCCATTTTGAACTCAGGGGAAATGGATTTTTGCCCTTTTTACGGCTATAAAGATTACGATAAGATTTATTTTACCTCTTCACGATCAATACTTGATGATCCGGATATTAACATGGAATCGGGTCAGCTTTTTACCGATATTTATAAGGCCGAACGTGATAAAAACGGGCAATGGAATTTGCCGAAAAAATCCTTGGGTGCCGTAAACACAAAGTATGATGAAGGTGTTGCCAGTTTAAACAGGCGTTACAATGTGCTTTATTTTACACGCTGTGATTATGACCCTAAGGCAGACCGGCCATGTCGTTTATATAAAGCCAAAAGAAGAGGATCATACTGGGCAGATATCAGTGAGGTGATCATCCCTGGTATTCCAAAAGGAATCAGCATCGGACATCCTTCAATTTCTGATGATGAATGTGTCTTGTATTTTGTGGCTGATTCCATGCTTGGTGGCTATGGTGGTAAAGACATTTATAAAGTAACACGGGAACGTAAATCCAAACCATGGAGCTCCCCAAAAAACCTTGGGCCAGATATAAATACCGAAAAAGACGATTGTTTCCCGTATATACGTAAAAACGGGTTGTTGTATTTTGCCTCTGACGGGCACAACAGCATGGGAGGCCTGGATATTTTTGAAGCCAGATGTACCGGAACAGCATCATACGAGGTTAGAAATATGAAATGCCCGGTAAATTCACCTGCCGATGATTTTGGTATCGTGTTTAGAGATGATAAAGAAGAAGGATTTTTTACATCTCAACGAAGAGGCGGTGTAGGAAAATCCGATATTTATCATTTCTTTATTCCCGGCATTACTGTTCAGGTCTATGGAACCGTGTATGACAAATTAACCAAAGAACCCGTTGAAAATGTATTGGCAGAACTTTGCGGGCAGGATGGTAATGTTATTGAATCAACCCTTACGACGCCTGACGGGAATTATGAAATTACCGTTAAACCGGATAATGTATATCAGATATACTTCAGAAAACAGCCATACGTGCCTGCAAGCAAGCGCATTACAACATACGATATAATAAGCAGTAAAAAAATAAAGCAAGACATATTTCTTGAAATCCGGTGATGTTTTTATCTAAATATCTTTTGGTTTTAATAGAATTAATTATTTTAGTAAACTGAAAAACTATATATTATGAAACGATTGATCATTTTAACGCTTTTTACAGCCATGTTTATGTACATCGCTAGTGCCCAAACAGTGGTAAAAAAGGGTGATGTAGCCTGGGACCAATACCGGTATAAAGAAGCCATTGAGTATTATACCGAAGCATTGCCAGGTTTGAAAAGTTCTGAACAAATAGCTTTGGTTGCTTACAGAGTCGGTTTTTGTTATCGTGAAATGAGGGATTCACAAAAAGCCGAAGAATATTTTCGTATAGCACTCAAAGCAAATTCTCAACGTTTACAACCAGAGGCAAGGTTATTTTATGCCGATGCATTGCGCATGAATGGTAAATATGAGGATGCCATCGAAGTGTATAAAACTTATCTGGATCTCGTTCCCAATGATCACAGGGCTAAAGTTGGTATTGAATCATGTAAAAGAGTACCCCAATGGGAAAATCAGCCTGCACGTTATGTGGTAAGCACAATGGCATATTTTAACTCACTTGAACAAGATTTTGCCCCTGCCTGGGGAAATGACGATTATTCTACAGTCTATTTTACTACATCCAGAGAAGGCACCATGGGAGATCGAAATAACCTGAAAAGCGGGCAAAAATTTACGGATATATTTATGATCGAACAAGACAGGAAAGGAAACTGGAGCGAAGCAGTGCCTGTTACAGGATATATTAATTCCGAAGAGGATGAAGGTGCTGTGTGTGTTAACAACAAAGGCAATTTAATGTATTTTACACGGTGTTTCAGTGGAGATAATATTGATATCCCCTGTCAGATTTTTACAGCAACCCAACGCGGACGTGCCTGGAGTGGTATTGAAAAACTCGACATTCCAGGATTTGAAACTTATGAAGTGGGATACCCGGAACTTTCTCCTGATGAAACAAAATTATACTTCTCTGCCATTGCTCCAAACGGATTTGGGGGGAGCGACCTGTATGTGTTGACCAGACCCAATACTAAAGCTGAATGGGGGCAGCCTATTAATCTTGGTAAACCTATCAATACTGCTGGCGATGAAACATTTCCTACCATCAGATCTGATGGTACCTTATATTTTGCTTCCGATGGTCATATTGGTATGGGAGGCCTTGATATATTTGAAGCCAAGCCTGATGGAAAAGGTGGTTTTGAAGAACCGGTTAACCTGAGACCTCCTATTAACTCACAAGCTGATGATTTTAAAATTATCTTTAAAGGAGAACAGAATGTTGGGTATTTTTCATCCAACAGGCCAGGAGGAAAAGGCATGGATGATATATACCAGTTCTACATGCCTCCATTGGATATTTCAGTCAGGGGAGTGGTCAGGGATACAACCAATCCAAAATTTCCGTACCGCATCAAGGGGGCTAAAATACAACTTATGACCGACGAAGGCCTTCAACAGGCTTTTGAAACCAGCGATGACGGAACCTATGTTTTTAAAAACCTGGATGAAGAAACAGATTACATACTAAAAGCCTCTGTCGGTGAAAATTATTTTGCTAATACTTACAGTTTTACCACTCGTGGTATCAGAAGGGATACATCCATTGTCATTGATATCAACATGGCAAGCATTCCGAAAATTATTGAATTGCCTAACATTGAATATGACCTGGATAAGGCAACCTTGCGGCCTGAATCAACGGTGGCTTTGGATGGGCTTGTGAAAACACTGAATGATAACCCTCACCTCACTATTGAATTGAGAGCACATACCGACTTTAGGGGTAGCGATGAACACAACATGGAGTTGTCTGATGCACGTGCCAAATCCTGTGTTGATTACCTCACTGAAAAAGGAATTGATAAAGACAGATTAACATGGCGGGGCTTTGGTGAGTCTATGCCCCGGGTCATTGATTCAACACTGGCTGGAAAATATAATTTCCTGAAACCCGGAGATATCCTCACTGAAGGGTTTATTCTTGACCTCCGGTCAGAAGAACAACGGGAAATCGCACATCAGTTAAACCGTAGAACAGAGTTTAGTGTCAAATCAAAAAATTATGGGCTTAAACCTGGAGAAGACCCCTTTGAAATGGAAAATGAGAATGTTATTAAAAAAGGCGATGCTGAAATTGAAGTCGGTGGCGGCGAATTTTAACTTGTTAAAATACTATTTAGGCGTCCATTGAATGTAGATGGACGCCTTTTATTTGTTTAGAATGATGATGTCAAATTAAATAATGAAAAATTTTTCTGATAAATACAGCAAAAGAGGAGTTTCTGCAGCCAAAGAAGATGTCCACAACGCTTTGAAAAACATGGATAAAGGAATTTTTCCCAATGCTTTTTGCAAAATTTTACCCGATATACTTGGGGGCGATGATGATTTCTGTAATATCATGCATGCTGATGGCGCCGGCACAAAATCTGCCCTGGCCTATTTGTACTGGAAAGAAACAGGAGATTTAAGTGTGTGGAAAGGCATTGCCCAGGATGCTGTGGTGATGAACCTCGACGACCTCCTCTGTGTGGGGGCTACCAATAATATTCTGCTGTCATCTACCATTGGAAGAAATAAAAATAAAATCCCCGCTGAAGTGATTGCTGCTATTATTCAGGGGACTGAAGATGTGTTGGAACAATTACGCAAACAGAATATTGATATTTTCCTTACCGGTGGCGAAACTGCAGATGTCGGTGACCTTGTGCGAACAATAATAGTGGACTCTACCGTGACATGCCGCATGAAAAAAGATGAAGTCATCTCTAATGACCGAATAAGCCATGGTGATGTGATCGTTGGACTGGCAAGTTACGGACAAACATCCTATGAAAATCAATACAATTCCGGCATCGGAAGCAACGGACTGACATCCGCCAGGCATGATGTGTTTTCCCATGTTCTGGCTGAAAAATACCCGGAAGCATTTGACCCCGAAATTCCTGATGAGCTGGTTTTTTCAGGCTCAAAATCACTGACTGACATCATCCGGGAAACAGGAATGGATGCCGGAAAACTTGTGTTATCACCAACAAGGACCTATGCCCCCGTCGTTAAAGAAGTACTGGATAACCACCGCCGTGATATTCACGGCATGATCCATTGCAGTGGAGGAGCTCAGACAAAGGTCATGAATTTTGTTTCGAACAAGCACATTGTAAAAGATAACATGTTCATTACCCCGCCACTTTTTAAGTTGATACAACAGGAATCCGGAACCAGCTGGCAGGAAATGTACCAGGTGTTTAACATGGGACATCGTTTTGAGTTTTATGTGGATGAAAACACAGCAAAACACATTATTGATATCGCTGCAAAGTTCAATCTTGAAGCACAAATCATCGGTCATGTGGAAAATGCAAATGAAAATAAACTGACGATTATGTCAGAACACGGAATTTTTAATTATTAAACCTGTCTTTTAGGTATGAAAGAAAACATGATACTCAACAAACTTGAAGGCGTGAAAAAGCGCTATGAGGAAGTTGAAAAACTGTTGTCTGAACCATCAGTAACAGCAGATATGGATAAATACATCAAATTAAACAAGGAATTCAAAGACCTGGAGCCTGTCATTGAAGCTTATGATAAATACCTGGAAATCATCAACGGCATTGAAGATGCCAAAGAAATGCTGGATACAGAAAATGACGGGGAAATGCGTGATATGGCAAAACAGGAACTGGAGGAGCTGGAAGCCAAAAAAGAGCCCATGGAAGAAAAGATCAAATTCCTGTTGATTCCCAAAGACCCTGAAGATGAGAAAAATGCTGTACTGGAGATCAGAGCAGGATCAGGAGGCGATGAAGCCAGTATTTTTGCAGGTGAATTGTTCCGAATGTACACAAAATTTTGTGAATCAAAAAACTGGAGCATTGATGTAACCCGTTTTACTGAAGGCACACAAGGAGGTTTTAAGGAAATTGTTGCTAATGTGAGTGGTGACGGTGTGTATGGCGTGTTAAAATATGAATCCGGGGTGCACAGGGTACAACGGGTTCCCCAGACAGAAACCCAGGGAAGGGTACATACTTCTGCTGCATCTGTTGCGGTATTGCCTGAAGCTGAAGAAGTGGATATTGAAATAAACCCCACTGATATTAAACGCGATGAGTTTTGTTCTTCGGGACCCGGCGGGCAAAGTGTTAATACAACGTATTCAGCGATAAGGCTAACCCATATCCCTACAGGGATTGTGGTAATGTGCCAGGATGAAAAATCCAAGCTGAAAAACCTGAACGCCGCCATGAAAGAACTCAGAACAAGGTTATATAACCTCGAACACCAAAAATACCTTGATGATATTGCATCCAAACGGAAAACCATGGTATCTACCGGCGACCGCTCTGCCAAAATACGAACTTATAATTTTCCACAGGGGCGCGTTACAGACCATCGTATTAACCTGACATTATATAACCTGCCGGAAATCATGAATGGCAATCTCATGGAAATCATTGAAAAGCTCAATATGGCTGAAAATGCCGAAAGGCTTAAAAGTGAAACCAATGAAGCATAATCTCTCTATTCTAAATCTAACAACAATTTATTAGATTAGAGCTATTATAATTTAATACTACTAACTCATGACCAGTGAACAACTTTTTCAACGCATCAAAGAAAAAAAATCTTTTCTTTGTGTTGGCCTCGACACAGACATTGACAGGATACCACCCCATTTGAAAAATATCGGTGATCCTGTTTTTGAATTTAACAAAACCATTGTAAATGCTACAGCTTCTTATGCCATTGCCTATAAACCAAACCTAGCATTTTATGAAAGACTGGGTTCTGCCGGCATTTTATCCCTTGAAAAAACATTGAAATTTATCCGTAATAATTTTCCCGGGTTATTTGTGATTGCAGATGCAAAACGGGGAGATATTGGCAACACTTCGGCTTTGTATGCACGTACATTTTTTGAAAAAATGGATTTCGATGCCGTTACTGTAGCACCATACATGGGAAAAGATTCGGTCACGCCTTTTTTGGGCTTCGATGGTAAATATGTCATTCTCCTTGCATTGACATCAAACCCCGGGGCTGATGATTTTCAATATCTTTGTGATGGCACAGATAAATTGTTTGAGAAAGTCTTGAAAACATCCCTGCATTGGGCAGATAAGAATGCCATGATGTATGTGGTGGGAGCTACACGGGCAAACATGCTTGCCGGTATCAGAAAGATCGTTCCGGAGCATTTTTTGCTTGTCCCGGGAGTGGGAGAGCAGGGTGGGAGCCTTGAAGAGGTGGCAAAATATGGGATGAATAGACAATGCGGACTGATCGTAAATTCTTCACGTGGTATTATTTATGCCAGAAATGATGAGGAGTTTGCAAATGCCGCAAAAGAAAAAGCTCACGAAATGCAACAGGCAATGGAAAAATTGCTTATCAGTGCCGGCCTTGTTAGCGCATAACTCTGAATTAAAGCAAGTAATAAGATTTTAAGCCATTCTTTAGGCTAAAACTGAATTAAGATTGGGACTCTTCGTTTGTTTTTTCACCTTTGTTTGTCAATTTGGAAAAACTTTGAGTACGATCACTGTAAGAGCTCTCTTTTTTAGATTTACAATTTGCCTGCATCTTACCCTTATCCATATATGCTTGTTTCAACTCTGCTTCTTTCTTTTCTAATAAGCGTTTATAAAACTCTAATTCCTGTTTGCACTCATCATCAGCACGCTTTGCCGGTGGTGGTTTGCTGTTCTGGTCCTTTTGCAGCATTTCACCCTCAACGGTGATTAGCCAGTTTGCATTAATACTATATGAAAGGCAATCAATAAAGTAAATTTGACACATCCAGATTCCCTCCTGAAACAATCAACCCGACATGCTTCCCCTGAAACATTGTTTTGTGTTCAAGGATGACCGCCAGTGGAACGGCAGCGCTGGGTTCAACCACAATTTTTATTCGTTCCATAATGAGTTTCATTGCCAACACAATGTTTTCTTCAGTGCATGTTAATATATCATCGATGTGAGTTGATAATATCGAAAAAGTAAGATCACTTAGTGATGTCAGCAGGCCATCAGCAATGGTTTTGGGTTGTACAGAGGGAATAAGTTTTTTGCTGTACAATGATTGTTGGGCATCCGAAGCTCCGGCCGGTTCTGCTCCTATGAGTGTTATCCGGGGATTGATGTGTTTGGTTGCAATTGCAGTGCCGCTCATGAGGCCACCACCGCCAACCGGTGCCATGACAACATCCAGCCCAGGTTGTTTTTCAAGCAACTCCAGCGCTGCGGTTCCCTGTCCGGCTATAATATCAGGATGATCATAAGGATGTATAAAATGAGCGCCGGTAGTGTTTTGCACCTTCTTTAGTTTTTTTTCCCTGGCTTCCAGTGTTGAATGGCAGAAAAACACATCAGCGCCATAATGGTTGACAGCCTCCACTTTGTTGCAAGGAGCAGATTCAGGCATAACAACATAGGCTTTTGTTCCCGCTTGTGCCGCTGCCAAACTTAATGCCTGTGCATGATTGCCGGAAGAATGAGTGCATACACCCTGCCTGAGTGCTTTAGGATTTAATTTCAATATGGCATTGGTGGCTCCCCTGTACTTAAATGCCCCTGCTTTTTGAAAATTTTCGCACTTGAAATAAAGGTGACAGCCGCATAATTCATTTAACATTGATGATTGCAATACCGGTGTCTCATGTATCCGGTGATTGATGCGGTTTTTTGCTTGTCTAATGTCAGAATATGCTGGTGCTTCCATAGTTTAGGCTTCAGGGATGATGGCTGATTCATAATGTTCTAAGCTAGGAGCATTGTTTTTATCCAACAACACCGTAATTACATCAAAACGTATCTCCTCATCCCGGTTGTGAATATCAACATAAGCATTGAGAGCTTGTAAAAGAAATGACTTTTTGCGTTTTGTTATGGCACGTGTCGGATCCTCCAAACAGGTATCCTGTCGTGTTTTGACTTCAACAAACACAAGCATGCCTTTGTATTCGGTTATCAGGTCTATTTCTTTATTACCAAACTGCCAGTTCCTTTCTATGATACGATAACCAAGAGAAGCCAAATAATCAGCAGCTATGTTTTCGCCCATTTTGCCAAATTCCTTCGAATTCATTGAATATTGTTCGTATTATGTGTTGTAACCGTTAATAATCATTTTTTATTGTTATTAGCTGTAAGTGGTTACGATATGTTTTAACGAATGATCAGTTTTTGTGTGTTTGTTATCGTTCCGTTGATAATGTAGCGGCAGATATATGAGCCTTTTGGCAACGATGTAAGGTTTATGTTTACCGTTCCTTTATCATAACAGGTATAGTCTTTTATTTGCTTCCCGATAATATCATACATGATCACTTTCAGTTCACTGCCGGCCGGCAGATCATAATCTATGGCAGTGTTTTCTTTTGCAGGATTTGGGTACACTTCGCTTACCTTGATGTTTGCTGATTTGTCTTCTATACCGGTAGGCTCTGCTGTGTAATTAATGGTTAAGGATACTGAGTCAGTAGGATTGTTGATGTCAAAAGCTGTGTACCTGATTGTTGATGTGCCTTCATTGCCCAGACAGTGATAATGCGTGTCAAAATCATCCGCTGATGCACCAGCTGCCAGTGTAACTGCTACTGGTGAAATCATTGTTGAGCTGCTGAGGCATGTCCCGTTCCAACAAAAATCATTTGCTGTACCCGGTACAATATTGACGTAATATTTTTTTACCTTAACGTCTATGCTTTGATCACCATCATTTAACACGGTAAAGTGTGCTTCAATGGTGCCGTAATTCTGTTCAACATTACCAGTAAAAGACAGTGTGGAGTCCGATACATCTGCGTTGTTGTCTTCTTCATGTAGTATCTTAAGGCTCTGTGATACAGTAACGTTTGCTTGGAGTAATACTAGCATGCCAAGCAAAAATGGTAAAATATGTTTCATCATGTGTGGTTTTAGTTTGATATTGATCAAATATAAATATTATTTTTGTAACTACTCAGTGCTAAAATTAAAAAACCTTAACTATTCAGACGCATTTGATTTTCACCGCAAAGACGGAGAGGCGCTAAGAAATTGAATAATTTGGTCACATAGACAGTTAACATCGGTTAACACTGGTTAAAAACGGTTGCGATATGTCATGTTTCCTAAAGAATCGAATGTTCACAAGTAACCGATTTTAACCATTATTAACATATATTAACCGTTGTTAACCGTTCAGTTTACAAATTTTTAAACTTTGCGACTTTGCGACTTTGCGGTGAGGAGCTACTTTTGCTGACACTGATTAGTTGCTTATTTTTTACTATATGGATATTTATCCAGATAAGTTGTAACGACTTCAAATACTAACAGTATTTTAACAACTTTGTTCACCCTTGCATTAAACCAGTGAAGAAACATGTTGTCTAAAAAAATATCACGGTTAACCAAACGTTAAATGTGGTATCTGCTTCGTTAGCTAAAGAATAAAATATAATTTTTGTATAAATTTTAATGTCATGATAAAATATAGATTCGTTGTTTTTCTTGTAAGTTTATTCATTTCTGCAAGCGTATTCCTGCCACGTCAGGCAAATGCACAGGGAAAACATCCCGGAGGCCGTCCAGGCGGGGGAGATGCAGGAAAAGGAGGCGCCATTAAAGTTAAGGTCATTGATAAAACAACTTCAGGACCGGTAGAATATGCTAATATTGTAGTGTATTCTGTAAAAGATTCCAGTTTGGTTACAGGTGGTGTAACCAATTCAAAAGGTATCGCTTTTATTACACAAATTCCGTTCGGGAACTATTATGTTGATATAGATTTTATCGGGTACATCAAGCAGCAAAAAGACAACATTGAAATCACTGAAAATAAGCGGTTTGTTGATCTGGGTACCGTTAAATTGCCTCAGGCAGCGGAAGTGCTTCAGGATGTTGAAGTGGCTGCTGACAGGAAACACATTGACTATAAAATTGATAAAAAAATTGTCAATGTAAGCCAGGATATTACATCTGCCGGAGGCAGCGCTGTGGATGCATTGGAGAATGTTCCATCCATACAAACGGACATTGAAGGCAATGTTCAGTTGAGGGGAAGCTCAAGTTTTACAGTACTTATTGACGGCAAACCAACACCACTCGAAGGCAGTGAAGCACTGCAGCAAATTCCGGCCAGTAGCATTGAAAACATTGAAATTATTACAAATCCTTCTGCCAAGTTTGACCCCGATGGTACAGCAGGCATTATTAATGTCATCATGAAAGAAAATCAGAAACAGGGAGTGAATGGAAATTTCAACCTGTCGTATGGTTCATTCAATGCATTTAATGGTGATTTTCTTGTCAATGCACGTACCGGAAAATTTAATTTTTTTGTAAGCGGAAGTTACCGTGATGGCAAACGTAAATCTGAGACCGAATCACTGCGGGCAACGTTCTCAGATTCTACCTTTGTCAATGATGTTGAAGGTGAGGGACAATTTCAACACAAAGGCTATGATGCACGCGTTGGGGCAGATTATTTCCTTACAGACAAAGATATTTTTACCATTTCAGGAGAGTATGGGAACCGTGGCTTTGAGCGTAGCGGGATAAGTAACTACGACCAGTTTACAACGGATATCACAGAACGCCCCTTTGATGATCCCGCTGTAAATCATACTTATTACATCAACAAAAGCGGCTTTTCGGTGAGCAGTGATTACATCAGCGGAGACCTTAACTATCAGCATAAATTCAATGACGAAGGACATGAATTACAGGCGTATGCTTATTACAGCAGTGTGGTTACGGATGAAACATCCGGCTTTGAGCAGGAATATACCAACAATGAATTTGAAATCCTCGATAGTGTTACCCCGGTTAAGGAACGGGCCATCCAGGATGGTGAAAACAACCGCCTCCGGGCAAAACTGGATTATACATACCCGTTTTCCGAACACGGGAAGTTTGAAGCCGGGTATCAGTTCAGGAACCGCATAGGCCTGACAGATTACAACTATGAAATCTGGGATGAAGGCGAATACTGGGATGACAGTTCACAATTCAACGATGTGGACTTTAACCGGCAGGTTCAGTCTGCGTACTCTACCTACACCAATCGGCTGGGAAAATTTGATTTTATGCTTGGGCTGCGTGTGGAATATACCAGCAGGTTATTCATCAGCAACACCATGAACAACGAATGGTCATACAGCAAATTCGATTATTTTCCCAGTATTCATGTGTCACGCAAGCTTCCCTTGGACATACAATTACAAGCCGGCTATACCCGGCGTATCCGCAGGCCACGACCTTGGTTTCTGGATCCATTCCGCTCGAAAATGGATGAATACAATTACCGCGAAGGAAATCCAGACCTCGAACCTGCCTATATTGATTCTTACGAATTGAATGCCCAAAAACGATTTGGAAAACATTTTGTAGCCCTGGAAACCTTTTATCGCCAAACGCACAATAAATTTGAACACATTACCCGTGTGGATTCACTGGATCCCGATATTTTGATAATGAGTTTTGATAATGTGGGTTCGGATGTATCTTACGGGATTGAAATGATGGGTAATTTTAATTTTGCTGATTGGTGGAACCTGAATGTCACCGCAGATGTTTATCAGTATTCGCTTGATGCAATGGTGGATGGTGCTTCCACTCAAAAAAGCACAATCACATACAGCGGACGCCTTAACAATACCTTTAAAATTACAAAAACAAACACCCGCTTTCAGATTTTTTCCATGTACAGAAGTCCTTCAGTAACTGCCCAGGGGGAACGCGGCTCATTTTTTATGGTCAATGCGGCGGTTAAACAAAGTTTCCTGGATCGCAAACTGTCTGTGATGTTTAGCCTGGATGATGTGCTGGGAACCATGAAACACCACAGGGAAAGTTATTCGGATAATTTTTACAATTACCATGAATTTGATATGATGTCCCCGACCTTCAAAATTACGGTGTCATATATACTGAATGATTATGAGCGCAGAAACGAAGAACACGATGCTGTGGAAATTGAAAGTGACACGATGATGTAAAATTCGGATTAATTTAGGTGCATAGAACTGTGGCCGCTTGTTACCGCTAAGACGCTAAGACGGGTCTGCGTTTTTGCCGTGAATGTTTACTTGTGTTCATACTGATTTAGTTAATAAAATTCAAAAATAAAACCCGTTATTTGTTGTATAGAAGATAAATTTAACCTATATTTGCAGCCCGAATATAATCAAAAATAAAGAATAAAAATATGGCAACACACAAATCTGCAATTAAACGCATAAGACACAATGAATCCAGGCGTGTATTGAATAAATATTACGGACGTACGGTACGGAACGCTGTGAACAAGTTTAAACAAACCACTGATAAAAAAGAAGCGGAAGAAAAACTTCCAAAAGTTATGTCTATGGTGGACAGGCTTGCCCGTAAAAATATCATTCACGATAATAAAGCGGCCCGGATAAAATCACAGATTTCACGTCACGTCGCTTCATTATAAATAAATACGTTTTCATAGATATTTCACAGCACCCCTTATGTAATAGTCGGGTGCTTTTTTGTTTTTTTTTATTGATTGTCAAAGAAATGCTCTATCTTTAAAAAAACTCAAGTTAAAATGGCAGAGAGATCTATAAAAAGCATGCCAGAACAAGACCGGCCGCGGGAAAAATTGCTCGAAAAAGGACCTCTGGCACTTACCGATGCTGAATTGATGGCTATTTTGATTAATTCAGGAAACCAAAATATGTCAGCGGTAGAGTTAGCCAGGCATATATTGAAAAATTACAACAATGAGCTCAACCGAATTGCAAAAGCAGGCGTTGGCGAACTTACTAAATTCCCGGGCATAGGCCAAGCCAAAGCCATCTCAATCGTTGCTGCTATGGAGCTTGGCAGGCGGCGTAAAGGATTGAAAACAAAAGCTGTTAAAATCAGTAGCCCCTATGATGCTGTTCAACTTATGGAACCATTCATCAGTGAATTGTCCCATGAAGAATTTTGGGTAATATATGTCAATCAGGCAAACCATGTACTTGATACAAAACACCTGTCAACAGGGGGCACCGTTGGAACAGTTGTGGATATTAAAATTATATTGAAACATGCTGTTGAAATGCTGGCACAGGGAATTGTTCTCTCTCATAATCATCCTTCGGGAAACATCACGCCAAGCAAAAGAGATATTGACATAACCTACAAATTGAGAGATGCAGCAAAATTGTTTGAAATCAAACTCATAGATCATGTTATTATTTCCAACAGTGGATATTATAGTTTTGTGGATCATGGTTTACTCAAAGAACAAACAGGTGAAACGTAATAATTTAATCAGTCAGAAGCCGGCAGCCCGGGTTTAGGTTTTCGTGCCCATGACGCCCAACTACCTGCCGGTACAATTTTTGCCTATGAATATTCAACGGGTTTCAAATAAACAGATAGACAAGACAGCATGGGACAATTGTATCCGGCATACTGAAAATCGCCGTGTTTATGCGTTGAGCTGGTATCTCGACAGTCTTACAAACAACAAATGGGAAGCGCTGATTCTTGATGATTTCAAAGCTGTAATGCCATTGCCTTTTATTAGAAAAGTCGGTTTTAAGATGTACATTCAACCCTTGTTCTGTCAGCAACTTGGGCCTTTTTGGACATTTGGCTATCCCCCTGGACTCATGACAAACTTTAAAAGCAAAATTCCATCCCCGTTTTATGCTCTTAATTTAAGCGGGCCTGCAAGGTTTTACCCGGAAAATGCATCCTTGCGCGTAAAACTCAACATGGTATTGCCATTGGATAAAACCTATAAAAATATATACAGTCAATTTACAACTAATCATAAACGCAATATAAAAAAAGCAGAGAAATCCGGTCTGGAAGTGCGTGAAGTAAGTATAGATGAATTTTTGGAATTGAAAAAAAACAACAGTGAGTTAAAGCATCCCGGCACATTAAACAGGTTGTCTAAATTGTTGCAGGAAATACAAAACAAAGGCTTACTTATTCCCCATGGAACGTGGAGAAATAATAAATTGATATCAGCAGTATGCTGGGTAAAAGATTTTGACAGACTGATATATTTTCAGGCTGCAAGCAATGATGAAGGTAGAAAATATGCAGCAGCATTTTTGCTTGTAAATCGTATCCTGCAACAATATCAAAACTCAAAATGGACCATTGATTTTGAAGGCTCATCTATTCCGGGCGTAAGACGATTTTATCGGGGATTTGGGGCAATGAATGAGGCATACCCGGTGTTAATAAGTAAAAACATGCAATTTGTTTATAAAATTATGTCAAGGTGACACACCTGCAAAAAATACGATACACTGCCTGGATCAGACCTTTTATTAATTTCCGCGGGCTTTTAAAAAGCCTGAAATACCCATTGATTTTTCCATTTTATCATACCATTAGTGATGAGTATCTGCCACATATAGCTTCCCTGTATAAAATAAAAAACACCACGCAATTTGTCAGTGACCTGGATTTTTTGTTGCAGCATTTTAAACCTGTATCTGTTGATCAGATCATAAATCATGAATTAAAGCCCGACAAGGCCTATATGTTGTTGAGTTTTGATGATGGATTGAAGGAATGTTATTCCGTGATTTCCCCGATACTGAAATCCAAAGGTGTGCCGGCGGCTTTTTTTATCAACCCGGCTTTTATTGATGATGCTGCGTGGTTCTTTCGCTACGAGGTTTCATGGCTTATACATGAATTGAAAACACTCCCACCAACAGATTCATCAAGTTGTTCTGTTATTAAAATGCATGAACAGGAATCATTGCGGCTGCAAAATACACTCATAAACACCACATGGAAAACCAGGGATAACATTGACATGGTATTGAAAAAACTCAATCTCTCAAGGGAATACATGCGCCGCCAAACCCGTGTTTACATGACAAAAAAAGAGCTTATCAGTCTGCATCAGGATGGTTTTCATATTGGTGTTCACAGTATGCATCATCCTTTATTCAGTGACATATCTGCCGAAGAACAGATTAAAGAAGTAGCGGACAGTTTTAATGCGTTCAACACAATGGTTAATCCGCAGTACAAAAGTTTTGCATTTCCTTTTACCGATGATGGTGTTGGTGAGGAACAGCTGATTCGTATTTACAACGAAACGGACTTAGACATAAGTTTTGGAACATCAGGAATTGGTACAAACAAGATATTACCACACTATCAACGCATCCCTATGGAGCATTACAAGGTTTTCAATGCAGGTAAAATCATAACATCCGAATTACTGGCATATAAAATGAAAAAATTAGTGAATAAAGCATGACACCCAGGTTATACACAATATCACATTCTGAACTCAGAGCATTCAGAGATTCACTGCAATACCAGCAACTCAGTGAAAAACCGGTGTCGTATGAACGTTTGGAATCATACCTGCATAATCCGCATGCTAAACCTGATGATAAAGTGTTGTACATGTTATTGCAGGATGGCCGGCTTATTGCCTACCGGACTATTCTGCCAGATGATCTGTATGGAAAAATACCGGAACATTTTGGCTGGTGCAGTGGTAACTGGGTACATCCGGAGCACAGGCGTAAAGGATATTCGAATTATTTATTGAAGCAGGCAATGCAGGATTGGAACGGAAAGCTCATGTATACCAATTACGCTCCCGAATCCCATGCCCTGTATCAAAAAACCGGTGAGTTTACATTGTATTCACATAAGGAGGGAAACGGGTTTTACCTGTATGCCAAAACACACGAATTATTGCGGCACAGGGTTGCTCCTCTATTGATGCCATTGTTGCATATTGCAGATGTTTTTGTATGGATAGTGGCTGCTTTACGGTCTTTGCTGTTATCTCCCGGAAAAAACCGGTGGAGTATTGAAGAAAAAAACAGCCCTGACAGTGAATTTCTTCACATGTTTGATGCCAGGCGAAAAGTGTGTTTTGAACGGGGAGCAAACGATCTGGAATGGATTCTGAAATACCCGTGGGTGAAGGAAAAGCGGCAAAAACAAGCGTATTTCTTTTCGCACAGAGCAAAGCGATTTTATTACCGTTTTATCGCATTGAAAGATGAAGGTAACACAACAGGATTTGCCATGCTCCAGTATCGTGATGGTTATCTGAAAGTTCCTTATTTTCAGCTTGACAGCGATGGGCATACAGAGCTGGCCATCTACCTGGTTAAATTTTGTAAAAAACACAAGATCAAGCTAATGACAATCTTTGATCCGGTATTATCGGAAGCGGTATCCATGGTAAGACATCCGTTTCTTTATAAGAAACAAAAATCCCAGAATGTGTATGCTGCATGGAAGCCCTCCTGCAGGCACCCATTGGTATCAGATGGAGACGGTGATTATGTTTTTACCTGAAATCGCTCCTGACTTTTTCAGCCAGTGCTTTGAATTCCTCATCTGACATTTTTACCCTGGTGTTAGAGAAATGCACATCCGACTCTTTGTCAATGGGAATAAGATGTATATGTGCATGTGGGACTTCAAGGCCAAGTACGACGACAGCAAGCCGTTTGCATTCCACATTTGGCTCAAGTGCGCTGGCTACCCGTTTTGTGAAATCCATCAGGCCACGGTAGGTTTCTGTGTCAAGATCAAAGAGATAATCCACTTCTTGTTTTGGTATTACCAGCGTATGCCCTTTTTTCAATGGATTGATATCAAAAAATGCAAGAAAATGGTCGTCCTCTGCTACCTTGTGGGCAGGTATGTCGCCGTTTATAATTTTTGAAAAGATTGAACTCATAACGATATGGATTACATGCTTATTTCTAAAATTTCAAATTGGAATATTCCGTTGGGAACCTCAATTTCAGCAATATCACCAACTTTCTTCCCGAGGAGACCCTTAGCAATGGGAGTATTTACGGAAATTTTGCCTGATTTAAGGTCAGCTTCGCTTTCTGCCACAATCTGATATTGCATAACAGCATTATTGTTTAAGTTTTTTATTTTAACTTTATTCAGTATCCTTAATGCCTTTGTATCAATTTTAGACGGATCTATGATTCTGGCATTGTTAATGGTTTCCTGAAGTTTGGTAATTTTCATTTCCAGGATACCCTGAGCTTCTTTTGCAGCATCGTATTCTGCATTTTCAGACAAATCTCCCTTATCTCTTGCTTCAGCTATTTGTTGTGATATAGCAGGCCTTTCAACTGATAGCATGTGTTTAAGTTCTTCTTTCATCTTATTAAGGCCCGTTTCGGTTACATATATTGTTTTTGCCATAAGGCTGTTATTTTAATTAAAAAATACAATAAAAAAGAACCCCCTGCCAGTTACGCTAGCGGAGATTCCAAAGTACAAATATAGTTAGTTTTCTTCATCATACAAAATGTTTTTTATATATTAGACAAAAAACAGAATTTATGTGGTGATTCTTAGTAAAAATGCAGACATAAGGATTTCTGAATTTTATTTACTCAATCCGCCGAACCATTTTACCACTTTCTCACCGATTTCGGGTGCATCAATGTGAATGATGTACATGCCGCCGCCAATGCGTTTGCCGGATTGATTATTGAGGTCCCATTCCAGCCATGGTATATCATCCGATTTGGTAAAACGCCGTACAAGTGTCCCGGATACATCAAAAATGCTGATGGTACAGATTTGTGTCAGGTTGGTGATTTTTACACAGCGTGTTCCGCTGCTTTCATCATAAGAATACCCATTATACGGATTGGGCACCACGCGTATCAGGTCGAGGGCAGATTCAGCGACGTCACTGTTTTGGGTCATGGTTTGGATGTTGGTTGTGTTGAATACGTATTTACATGGCTTGTCCCGGATGGTATCTTCGGTGGAAAAATCCCTGTAAAAATAGGGCGTGGCAACCCTGATGCGTATTTTCACATCCGTTTCGAGCAATCCAAAAATAAAAAAACCACTCCAGGGAAGAAGCGGCTTTTTGAAAATAAAATATAATAATATCTTTATTTATTACAGGCTTATCCTGGCGCCAATGGTGTGTACTCCAGCAAAGGGATTGGTATCACGGTAACTGTAATCAATGGCAATAACGCTGCCCGAATTATTCATGGGGATATGTACAGAAAGCCCTGCAGAAGGCCCTGTGAAAACAGTGTTTCTTTCGGTATATTCAAACATGCCTTTTTCATACACATATCCGCCGCGCAGAAAGAACAGGTTTTTAAATCCATACTCCAGGCCAAAATGAAACTGGTCTCTTGTAAATGAATTGGATGTAAAATTGGCAGCGATAATAAGCTGATGGTTACTTATCAGTTCGTCAGCATCTGCGGTTTCTTCACCCATCATGGCATCGGAAGGTGTTTTAGCATCGAGGTTAATGTAATAGGATGCCCCTATTTTAATTAGGGAAGGAAGTTCAAATTCGGCAGACCTTTGTTCAACTGTCATGTTGGTTCCCCATTGTGATTGGCCAATAAATGACATGCCATCACCGGTAAATTTCATGGTAGTGCCAACGTTTTTCATGGTAATGCCAAAACGCAGGTTATCCCTCTTACGGTTGCCCAGTTTATCTTTACCAATGCCTGTTACGTATTGTATGCCGGCATCCAGGGCAAATCCCATGGCGTTGGCATTGGGCAGGCCTTCATTGATAATTTTTACACTCATTCCACCATAGATGCTGTTGGAGAATTCCTGTGCATAAGCCAACTGAATGTTGTTGTAACTTACTTTGTAAGTTCCCAAACCACCTTCAGGAAGTTCCTCTGTGGTGATATCAATATCGCCGAAATTCATGGTCATAACACCCACGCTTAACACTCCAACTTCACCAATTTTCTGGCTAAAGCCAAAATTGTTTATGTTAATACCACTACCAACCAGGTATTGAGAGTTGGTAAAAATCAGTTCTGTTCGGCGGGTAAAAGCGGTTCCGGCAATGTTCTGATAGAGGGCTTCAAGGCCCTGAACACTGCCTACATTTGCACTTCCCCAACCGGAACTGCGTGCCCATGGGTTGATTAATAATTCAGAAGCTCCGGCACTACCGGCACGTTGTTCATTTCCTGCCATCAACGCTGGACTGAGAAGTAAGCATCCCAGTGTGACAATCAGTAATTTTTGCAATCTTTTTTTCATGACATTATTATTAAATCGTATTCGTAGTTGTTAAAAGTTTTGTAAATCAACAGGTCTAAGTGAACCAAACCATTTCACCACTTTTTCACCAATACCAGGGGCATCAATGTGTATGATGTACATGCCGCTGGAAATAGCAATGTTGTAACCATTTTTTAGATCCCAGTCAATATAGGACGCATCATTTGCTTTATTGAACCTACGTATCAGCCTTCCACTCACATTATAAATGCTGATGGTACAGATTTGTGGCAGGTTGGTTATCCGTACACGGTTGTCAAGCTGTGATGTTTCATAGTATGATGTTCCATAATATGGATTTGGAACTACCCTGATCAGATCAAGAGCGGATTTTGCTATATCCAGATCTTTTGTAATTGTCTGGATATCAGCAGTGTTGAAGGTGTACATTCCGAAATTATCATTTACAGGATTATCAAGAGCTATTTGACCCAATCTTTGGAAATAGGGAGTAGCCACCCTGATGCGTATTTTTACATCCGTTTCGAGCAATTCATATCCATGGTTGAGGTAAGGTAAAGATGTCCACATGGCGCCGCTAAGTGCACACCGTTTGTACATAACGTTTTCATTTTCTTCATATTTCATCATCTTATTGTATATCCATTTGCATGAATCATAAGCAGGCGTTGAAACTAACGTATCTAGCACATGATTGGTATGGCCAAAAACGTAAATGTAATGTTTGCCGCCAAAGAGTGGGCCATTAAGATTATAAATGCCTTCTGAGGGATTCCACATCATATCATCACCGTTTTCACCTTTGAGCCATGAATCTTCACCAAAGGCCATGTTTAGGCGCTCGCCTGTTCTCACATCTATGGCATATCCGGGGAACCAACTCATGCCATGAGTACCTGAGTTATCCGGATTTCCCTCTTTATCTACAGAAGGTGCTTGGCGTAAATCAAAACGCAGTGCATTGCCCTCTGAGAGATAATTCACAAGCGGGGTAACTTGCACTTCATGGCCATGTTCATTGGTTGTCCATTCGTTTTCACACATTTCAAGTACCACACATCTTGTCCATTTGGATTTATCGCTTGTAATCACAACATCAACACTGGATAACAGGTCGTATTTGTCAATTTTTATCTGTGATCTGTCATAAGTAGGTCCATATTTGAAAGTGGAAGAAAGGTAAATCGGACCCCATGTACCACCAAGAATTTTTTCATAGTACTCATCCGGATCCATGCTCAGGTAGTCATCGTAATTTTTATCTGGGTTTACCAATTCTCCATTTTTATAGGTACCTGCCCTGATCCAGTTGTATGGATCCAGATTATCACCATCGGGGATAAAAGACAACCATGGTCGTGTCGGATCAGAAAATTCGATACTTGCTTCAAGGAACCCATTCCGGTAGTCGTTTTGATTTTTATAAGCCGCAGGATACACCTGGTAAATTGAAACACTTAAACCAAGATCAAGTAACAACTGATCAGTTTGAGTTTTGTTTATCGGATAATCTGAGTGGATGGTGTCATTGGTTGCATTGTTGATCATAATCCAGTCAGCTCCGTCTTCTTGTAAACCATAATAATTAGCGGTTGCATTATGAAATTTCAACGTATATGAACCATCGGGCACATTTAATGGATCAATAACCTTGATGTTGATAGGGCCTTTCCCATTTTCATAGGTTGGGGTAAAATCTTTCCAGGGGTAACCGCTCATTATGGTTTCAATGGATTCATCTTTCAGATCCAATATGTTATTTGCGTTTCCATAACCTTCAATCTGGGTAATTTCTGGTCCATATCCGTATTCTGCCTGTATTACAGTTCCTTCATCAGCAGGTTCTGTCATGTGTGGCATGGCAAAATATTTTTTAATGTTATTACGACCAGCCAGGTATGGTTTTTTCAAGCCATTGAATGTGGATTGTATTTGCTGGTCATAAGCCTCAGTTTGGTTATAACCATAAGCAATGGCTGTATAATAGTATGTTTTGTAATTAATTAAGCGTTTATCTCCACTGGCAAAACGGTCTTCAGTGATTACAAAGCTGTGTTCAATACCTGAATTTGCCCCATTGACCATTTCCAATGGGTTATTGGCGCCCAGTTCATCAGACCAGATAAAATTTACCAGTTGAGACACATCGTCTTTGATATCACACTGGTAAATTTCACGGACAAGGTCTTTGTTATGGCGGTCAGTGATACTAGCTGATTCATTTTTCAACTGAAATACCTGGTATCCCTGGAACCTGTAGTACTCATCACAAGGGTCAAGATCACCACCACAAATGATGGATTTGTCTTTTTCTTCGTATTGTTCAAGATAGTTGTTTGAATTTTCTTTGTTATAGATGTGGAAAATCAGTTTTTTATCCAGTTCCACGATGTTCAACTCCGGGGCATCCGGTCCGTTGAGTACACGGAAACAATTTTCAAACAAGGTTTGTGCTTTGTCATCGGCTCTTCTGACAGCCTCTACGGATGCCCATGGGCCGCCGGAACTTGCTCTGGCATATACAGCCCCGATAGTGATATCGTTAACAGCCCCGGGTTGCAGTGTGAACGGGCCTGCAGATTGCACGAACCTTCTGTCATAAGGTGTATTATCCTCGGTTTCTTCAGACCAGTCGGGCATCACAACACCACCCTGTCCCCATCCACAAATGTCAGTGGTTGGATTGCCTGGGAACATAAAATCTGTAGGGGTATTTGTTGTTGTGGCACCAGAATGATGACCTGTTCCTCCATACAACAATGGAGAACCGTCTTTCCAGTAACCTGTCATGTAATTGTAGTAGTCAATGGCATCAATAGGATCAGTCATATTCGGGTTACTACCACCACCGGTATTGTTAAAATACAAGAATCTTCTCATGCCCCATCGTTCATTGTCTATGGTTCCATCTTCGAAATTCAATCCATTAATGTTCCCGTTGAGGATATCGCCTCTACTACAATTCAATACAGGCAAACCGTTTACAGTATCATAACTGGTAGTATTGTCTTTGCCGTCGGGATCCTGGTAAGGGCCTTCAAAAAAGTCAATGCCAATTGCCGGTGGTTGCACACCATACCCGGGGCTGGAACCGTCATCTTCATCCACATTGTCGCCATTGTATAAATACCCCAAACCTCTTCTTACATCACATCCGATATAATCATCTTTAGGGCCACCCAGGTCAGCGTCTGTCCATACTCCAAAATAAGTTTCATATAAGGTGTATGTTGATCTGTTTATGATGTTATAATTATAAAATGTCATGTCATTCAGTTCATCGTTGGTTGCAAAAGCAAAAGCCTGTGCTCTGATTTCCATGCCAATGGCATCGCCTCCGGTTTCTGTGTGGATATTGCCTTTATCATTGTAAACCCACCATAGAGTAGAGTCACCATAAATTTTGGCATCTCTGTCACGAGGCCTGATACAATTTGGATCGTCGGTAATGCCTTCATCGGGATATTCATAATAAGGAAAATCACCGTCGTAAGGGTTGTAATAGCCATCGCCATTGTAGTCCCAAAACGGGGCGAGGTAGTATGCATAACCGCCTGCGGGGCCGTGAGCGGGCCAGTTGAGTATTTCTTCCGGGATGGTATAGGTAGGATACTCATCAGCGGTATTACATGCAGGGTCCTGCTGGCAATCAAACCATGCTCTGAATTCATCCACCATATTTTTGCTCAATACATAGTGTTTGTCATATTCCTGACAGATATCAAAAGAAACACTACCAATCTCTGAACCACTGGCAATCAAAGGTCCTGTCCAGTAATCAATACCGACCTGACGATAACGCACAGCAGCGAGTTTCAATTGTCCGTTTGCATCCAGGCCACCCATCCATATTCCCCCACAGAAGAGGGCATTTGGTCCGTTCCCAGATACGGTAGCAGGTACTTCATACCGAGGAGCACCCTGTAAATCCCACCACATATCACCACCGGTATGTATGAGCGTACGTACATTGTTTACATACAATTCAGTTGATGTTTTACCCTGTTCACAGCCTGCTGCTCTAGTAGCTTTTTCTTTTGACCTTAGTTTGTCAGCAGGATTGACATCGGCAAAGGTCTGCATTGTTAACAAACTTAAAATACTGATTCCGATTAATAATTTTAATAATTTAAGACTTTTCATTTTTATGATCGCTTTATTAATGTTTTACAAATTACTTAAAAACTAAATTGAACACCCAAACGAATGGTTCTTGGGGTGCTGTAATTATAAGGACTATTGATGTACATTGTATAATAATTCCGGTATGCCTCTTCATCCGTTTGTGAGGCAATGGCATCCTGGAAAGCTGCATAAGTTAAGAAACCATTATCATCAGGATTGCCGGTATATCCGTAAACGTTAAGGACATTTTTGGCATTCATAAGGTTGGATATTTCCAAATATACATTCAGGAATGCGAATTTTTCTTTTGTGCCAGCGTCATTGTCTTTTTCTTTGAGTGTTAACCTGATATCACGGTCAAGGCGCATGTTAATTGTTGTACGCCATGGTTTACGAGAACCATTCAGTGAGCCGATAAGTTTTCCATTACTTGGCCTGTTGAGCTTAGAATAGGGGCTACCGGAACCAGCGTTTACCACAAAGTTTACTCCGGTGTTAGCAAAGAAATCAGTATTAAACCATTTTGGGCCTTTGTAAGGTGTGCCATTGGCTTTCCCACCATAACGATAATCCATGGAAACAGCAAAATTATGTCTCTGGTCAAAATTCAACGGGATGGTGGTTCTCAGGTTGGGCTGATTTGATTTGATGATATCCAGGCCTGATTCATAAGAAGAACCTGTACCATTGGCAAATTGTAATGTATAAGAAGCTCTCAGTGAAACATTGCCTGTTCTTCTCAAATCGTATGCAGCAGTAAAACCTTTTACTGTACCAAAGTCAATGTTCCCGTAGGTATAATAATTTACCGGATAAGCTCCATTGACAGCAATGGTTTGTTGCATATCACGCATTTCACGGTAGTAAGCTGATAATTTCAATGAAGATGTGTTCCCCAATTTTTGTTGATAACCGACTTCGTAATCTATTGTTTTTTCAGTGATCTGATTGGGATTATTGATTGGTTCCTGGTTGACCTGTCTAATATATAAATACTGAATTGGATTTAACCTGGCATTGTAAGATGGCCGTTTTGATAAAATATCATAATGTGCAAAGAAAAGTGCTTCGTCAGAAATGGGGAATGAGAAGGCAACACGTGGCATCACTGTCATCTGTGGTTCATAATCCACAAATGCATTGGTATTCAGTTCATCATTTTCAAGCAAATAAGGTGTAATACCTGTAGGGCCAGCTATTGCATTTGGATTTTCAGTTTCAGTACCATCGCTGGTGTACCATGTATCACCGTCACGGAAACCGGTTATACGTGATGGATTTTCGGCATCATTCACATACACCACAGCCCCATTGTTGATATTTCCGGGTATTTTAGATTCTGCGAGTAAGCCTGCAGGGTCAGATTCACCAACACGGTAAGCATCACTGAACATATATTGATCTTTTAATACGCGTTGGTTAGCATCAAAGCGGTCCACCCTGATACCAATATTAAAAATAAGGTCTTGAAATGAAAATTTATCTTGGATATAGCCGGCTATGTAGTTTGGCTGGAAAGAAGGAATGGGGCGTGTCAGGTTTCCGAATTCATCGGTTTTTGTAAAGAAATCTTCAAAACTGGGATCGTAATCGAGTTTTTTTCCTGTATGATCATATCCGTAATAAGATACATAAGTGTTCCCCTGGTTGAACAGTTCGCTTGCTGAAAAATAAGAAATATCAAATTCATCAGGGTCATAAGAATCTACATCTATCCACTCAAGGCCGTCAACTGGTTTACCAAGGTGTTCACGGAATTTCAAGTCAAAAAGGGCCTGTTGGGATGCGTTAAAAAGCCTGGGGTAATTGATAGTATCCTGGAAAACACCATTGGCGTCATACACAGGATTGGGATTGGAAAGGTCACGTTCCATAATGTGTTTGTTCATCAAGTCTTCAGCAAGTCCCCAAAGGCCAAAAGGAGCCAGTGCAAAATAATTGTCGTTTCGTTGTTCAAATTCAAAGCCAAGTGTGATCTCATGATCTTTTATGTCTGCCACACCATTAGCAGAAACGCGTATTTGGTTGTTATTAGTTTTCGTATAAGAAGTGTAAGGCATGCCAGGTGCTGTATAAAGGCCTGCAATGCTTGCAGGGCCCGAACCATTCAACAATCCACCATTTTGAATAACTGTATTCCTGTCAATGTAGTATAGATCTTTTACTATGTCAAAAAACTGTTCAGAATAGGTTGAAAGTTCGGGATTCTTGGTTCCCGGTGTAAAAGAATCAATTCTGTAAAAGTACGTTTCATGAATCCATCCTTCGAGGTTGCTGGCGGTATCTATACCCCACTGATAGAATTTTTCGGGAATTGTTTCATATTTTCCAATGTAGCCGTAATCGAAGAAATTATCTTTGTGATCCGCGTCCTGCGTGGTACTGGATGTTTTTGAGTAATCAACTTGGATGGAATAATACGCATTTTTGATCAGGCGTTGTTCGGGTTCTTCTCCTACTTCCGGCGGTGGTGCCTGGAATTTTTGAGTTAACCTTCCATATACCCGCCAGTTATTGTAAATTTGCTGGCCGTTGTTTTCTGAATTGAACAAGGAATAGGAATAACTATACAGACGTTGATTTCTGTAGTCCATGGTTCCGCCAAACGTCAGGTTCAGATTTTTGATGGGTTGAAAATCCAGTTTTCCGGCGAGGTTTAATTTCATTCTTTCAGCGTTGGGGCGTGTATCCACATTTTTAAACGCATCTTTTCTCAAAAAGTCAGCGTTCTGATAAACAATTGGAAGACCTGCTTCTGTTGGAATGACACGAAGTGGATCGTTGGCTATTTGATCCCTGGTATCATCTTTAGCTACCCATGTCCCGATGGCGGATGGGTACTCGTCTTTTATATATTTCAGTTCACTTGAGATAAGGAACCCTGCTACTGTGCGTTGTCTGTCAGTTCCGGCTTCTTTTGTGCGGTAAATTGGGCCGGACAACATCAATCCGTTGAGGTTATAACCATACGGGTCAAGGAATTGAGATGTTACCACTTCAGCGCCGCCGAAGAATTTACTTGTTGGTCCTTTAGTTGTAACATCAATGATACCACCGGTAGCGTCACCATATTTGGCGGCAATACCACCTGTTACAACTGATATTTGTTCGATGGCGGATTTAGGTACAGCGTTTGTACCGCGTACTTTTACACCATCAACATAATAAACGGTAGCTTCAGAACGAGCACCACGGATGCTGCCAACTTCACCATCTTCTGAATATACACCACCAACGGTTGTTGCCACAGCATCGGCTGAACGGCCAGGCATTTTGGCAATATCTTCGGATGTAACTGTTCCCCCTGACTGGGTTTGGTCTTTCTTAATCAGCGGAACTATATATTCTTTTACTTCTACTTCATCGAGAATTTCAACGGATGCTTTCAGTGCAAAATTCTGAAAGGCAATTTTACCGGCCTCGATTTGCACATTATTATACTGTAATGAAGCGTATCCAACGTATGAAGCTTTTACGGTATATTTGCCTGCCGGTATGGGTTTTATCTGGTATTGACCGTCAAAATCCGTCATACCTCCGGTCAATGTGTTTCCATTTTCTTCGATACTCACATTGGCAAAGGGTATCGGTTCTCCGGTTTCTGCATCAAGGACTTTCCCTTTTAGTGTTCCGGATTGTGCGAAAGCACCTGTGCTGATTACAAGTGCTGTTAAACCAATAATTAATCTCCGTAGCATAGTTTTATCTTCTTTAGTGTTCTTTATTATTATTATTTAATTTTACTATTAAACTTAACCCAATTAGTTTATTTAAGAAAGCGTAAATATAATGTCCAAAATCAAACGAGCAAAATAAAATCAAATAAAAATTCCTTATAAATATTTTGTGTTTAAAATTTCTGAGAAAATTACAGCTTTTTTAATATCAAATCTGTTGGCAATTTTTGCAGTCTCAGATTTTGGCTGTGCTCTCAAATCCTTATTAATCTCTTGATTTAAAGCTGCTTTTGCTTTCCCGGCGTCAATATCGTCATTTTCCACGTTTTGAACGGATGCTTTGTATTTCGTCAGATTTTGTTCATTAATTTGATTAAAAGCCCTCTTTATGTCATTTTTTTTGTTTTCAATTTCTGCATCAGAATATGTGTATGCATACTTATTTTTTGATGCAGGTTGATCATGAGTGTTGGTGTCCAAATCATTTTCTGATTCATCAGCGTTGAAAAAGCCATGGGCACTGCCAGCAGGTTGGGATGTTGTTTTTGATTTTTGATTTTTCTTTTCGAGCGCACTCAACAAAGGAACTCCGAAAGCAAAAGCAATGATCAACAATAAATTAAGAATATCTCCTGTTTCCATAATTAAGGGTTTTTATTTTTATTGAATAATTTTTCCCAAAAAGGTTATTTCCGGCTTGAATTTTTCCGGGCTTCACGTTCCGATTTTTTCATACGCTTGTACACTTTTTTCCCGTTAACAAGCTCTTTACTGCTGCCGGGCACTTCTTTTTTGTATTTTTTTAAATTACGTTTATGTTGGCGTTCGCGTTGTTTTGCCTGTTTTGTCTGTTTTCTTTCTGCTTTTCTTACAGCTCTCTCTTCTAAACGCTCCTGGCGGGTGCTGTGATGCTTGCGTTTTTTCATTTTTTGATCAATAGAATACCTGTTTTGTGCATTGACACAATTTAAATCTGGTGAGATGGACGGAAACACCCACGTGATAAAAAGGCCTATTATCAAAAACTTTTTCATAAATTTGTATCCAACAAAGTAAATAAATGTTATTGCGGGACAAATATGCATATTTTAAAAACAAAAATAGTAAAAATTTTCATTTTAACAATATTAATGGTATGTAGTTTTTCAGCATGTCAGGATGACGATTACATTCCCGAGGTGATGTTTAATTATTACATTGATTTGAATTCTGTACAATACAACAGCCTGAAAATTCCCGGAAATGCAGAATATATGAATGTGGCAGGATACAGGGGAGTTATTGTGCACTGTAATTATACTGATGAGTACGTGGCTTTTGAAAGAGCCTGCCCCTATCATCCGGAAGCAGACGATGCAGTGGTGGAAATTGAAGACAATAGCATAGCAACTTGTCCTGAATGTGGATCACAGTTTTCTTTATTTGACGGTTCGGTGATAAAAGGGCCTGCTGAGTTACCATTGAAAAGGTATTATACTGACTTGCAGGGGAGTCATTTATATGTTTATAATTGATCGGTGGTTGGTGGGGTGATCGGTAATCGGTGGTCAGTAGTGGGATTGTCTTCACTGTCAGTTTTTATTAACAATATAGTGTCATATTTTGTCATTCAAACCAAAATAATATTTCACAAATAACAGCACTCAAATCTATCATTGACATTGTTGGGTGTTATTTAGTGTTTGTCCATAGAGTCAGTGTTCCTCCATAAAGTTGAACATTTTTCTATAATTGAATAATGGAGACTAATCAGTCCGGAGTCCGGAGTCCGAAGACCGTAGTCGGAAGTAAAGCATACACTTTTAAAGTGAAAATTAATTAATGTGATATCTTCGGACTTCCGTCTTCCGTCTTCCGACTTTTATCTATACAAGCTGTACTTTATAGACAGACTCTATTTAAACAATGACCTTACATTGCCTGCAATCAGTTCATTTTTAGCATCACGAAGATTTTCGATGGGTTTAATCTTATCAAATTGCGCCTGTACTTGTTCGCGGTTAGGCATTGTTAAACGCATCTTGTTGTTGTTTTGATTGTCAACATAATAAATATAGGTAACATTGCCTGCCGGGAATGCGGGTGACAACTCAGGTATGTCGCGCTCCTGCATTGGTGTAGTGATATAATTGTCTTTTTTTGCAGGAATTATTGCTGCAGTCAGCCGGGGCAAATGTTCTGTTTTTATTTCAGATGTTCTCTGTTCATAGTTCTGTGCTGCATTTGTATTTCTAATGGCAACCGGTAGGTTAGGGGGTGCAACTTGAGCTGTTTGCATGGATGCATTAGCATTTATCTGTGAGATATTGGTTTCCGGGTGTGTGTATTTTTCTGCATCAACCATAATCAAGTTGCCTTGTGCAAGAGGCTGAGAATTGAAAGGGTGGTTTGTTTGAAGCAGACTTAACCGAAGCATGCCAACAACCAGCAACCCTGTTATCACAGCAGCAGCGGCAACATATTGCATTTGTTTCATGGAAATTAGCGGGGCTTTCTTTTTCAGGGCTGATTTACGAGGGTAAGTGATGTTTTTGTCCGGATTAAGTTTTGATTTAAGGTATAATTCATAATCATCAATGGCCGATGGATCTGAAGAAAGCAGATTTTCTGCATGTTGTTTTTCATCTTCAATCAAATCATTTTCAGCCAGGCCGATGAGCAGTTTTTCCCGTTGATTGAATTCCGGCATTTCTTCATCACGTTTCAATGTATTTTTATGGTTAAAATTCAATTGAGCATCCGGATTCAATGTTAAACCAGATAGATCAAAAATATCAGCATCCAATTGAGGATTATCAATTAAAAAGGACTCAAGTGCTTTTGTATCTTCTGCACCCAGTGTTCCCTCCATGAAATCCAACAGGTATGCTTCGTAGTTATGTTTGTTTATTTTTGACATGTTACCTTATTATATAATAGCTTCAATGCTACCGATTTTTTCTTTCATTGCTGATCTTGCCCTGTAAATATAGACTTTCACCTGTGATTCTGTCAATCCTGTGATTTCTGCAATCTCTTTGTATGAATAAGATTCATAATCGCGGAGTAACAATACCGAACGTTGTGTTTCATTTAAATCATTAAGCACACTATTTAACACTTCGCTCAAATCGCTATAATGATCATCATGATAAGATGATGATACATCATGTATTTCATCCAAATGTTGAGCATATTTGTTCTTTCTTTTCATGTCAATCATACGATTATGTGCTGTCGTAAACAAATAGGAGCGAACTTTTTTTGCATCAACTTTTTCATGATTTATCCACAATCGTTCATAGGTGTCCTGCACAATATCACGTGACAATTCTTCATCTTTCAGATTGCTCAGGATAAACCTGTACACGTTGTCAGCGTACTCTTCCACACTATCGTTATACTCCTTTGTTGTCATAAATCAGTTGTGTAACGAATTGACGGCTGAAAAGTTACAATTGATGTTTAAATTATGCCTGTTCATTTTAATGAAATTACTTAGATTTGCACGGTATGAAAAAACGAGGATTTAATTCAGAGGAGCAGTCAGGTGTTCGACTGAATAAATATTTATCCAATGCAGGTGTATGTTCGCGTCGTGAGGCAGATAAACATATAGCCGAAGGTCATGTAAAAGTAAACGGTAATGTAGTAAAAAACCTCGGGGTAAAGATTCCTCAACATGCAAAAGTGGAATTTAAGGGGCAGGTTATTCACGGCGAAAAAAATGTTTATATCCTGCTCAACAAGCCCAAAGATGTGGTTACTACCATGAATGACCCCGACGGCAGACATACCGTATATGATATTATTAAGGATTCTGTTAGCGAACGGGTATATCCTGTTGGCAGGTTGGACAGGAACACCACAGGGCTTTTGCTTTTGACCAATGATGGTGACCTAACACAACGCCTGTTGCATCCTAAATACAACAAAAAGAAAATATATCATGTTGGCCTTGACAAGCCTGTTGACCCTAAGGACATGGACATTATCAACAAAGGAATTGAGCTTGAAGACGGTTTTATTAAAGCAGATGACCTGGCTTATGTGGATGACACAAAAATGGAAGTAGGTATTGAAATCCATTCGGGCAAAAACCGCATCGTACACCGGATTTTTGAACATCTGGGTTATAAAGTAAAAAAACTTGACCGTGTGTATTTTGCCGGGCTGACAAAAAAAAACCTGCCGCGTGGAAAATACAGGTATTTGAAGCCAAATGAAATCAACATGCTGAAGAGTGGAAAATTCAAATAAATTTTGGTTAGGGATTACGATTACATTGTGTTTGCTAGTTCCTGTGTTTACTATTGCACAGGAAACATTGCGGGGACGCATTACAGATGCAGAAACCGGAAAGCCGTTAACTTTTGTTAATGTGGTATATAATGATGCCAGGCAAGGAACCACAACAGACCTTGATGGTTATTTTAGCATACCCCTCACTCACTCGCCGGATTTTCTGAAATGCAGTTTTATAGGGTATAAAGAAAAAATGGTGGATGTACCTGAAAATAAAAACTATATTGAAATATCCCTTGAGCCAAAAGCATATACGTTGAATGAAGTAACAGTATTGCCGGGCATAAATCCGGCGCATCGGATTATCGGGGGCGCCATTGGTATGCGGGACAAACATGCCCCTCACAACCTGGATTCATATACATATACTTCCTACAGTAAATTTTACATCACCATAGAGGTTGACAGTTTGCGTCAACTTGCAGACACAGATACCACAACCGAATTATCCGACACTTCCACACTGGCAAAGACCATTAAATTTCTCAATGAGAAACACTTGTTTATGATGGAATCGGTGACAGAAAAAAAGTTTGAATATCCTGACAAATCTTCAGAAAAAGTGCTTGCCAGCCGCATGTCCGGATTAAAAAAGCCATTTTTTACCTACATGGCTTCCGAATTTCAATCCTTTTCGTTTTATCGCCAAAGCATTGATGTGGGAGGCCAGGAATTTATCTCTCCCTTATGCGATAATTGTACAAATAAGTATTTTTTTCTGCTCCAGGACAGCCTTTTTCATGAATCCGGGGATACCAGCTTTGTGATTTCTTTTCGTCCTCATCGGAACACCAATTTCAAAGGACTAAAAGGGTTTATCACCATTACTTCAGATGGCTGGGCAATAGAAAATGTTATGGCAGAACCCATGGAAACAGGGGGGATATTTAGTATAAAGATACAGCAGAAATATGAAAAAATAAACGGGAAATACTGGTTCCCCATTCAACTTAACACGGATTTTATTTTCAATTTAGACCAGGCCAATGCCAACAGTGTTTCCATAAGTAATGATACAACAAGGAGCAATACAATACCCATGATTGGTGTTGGGAAAACCTACATCCGTGATATTAATATTAACACACCAATTGATGAAAAAATACTTGGAGGCACGAAAATCGAGTATGAAAAAGAAGCTGCAGAACGGAACACATCGTGGTGGAATGAATACAGGCAATCTCCTTTGAACTCCAAAGAAAAAGAAACTTACAGGCTAATAGATTCACTGGGGGAAGAACACAATTTTGACCACCTGGTGGAAAGCATAGAAATCATTGCCACGGGTGCCATTCCCTGGAAAATATTCAACATCCGGCTCAACGAACTGATGTGGTACAACGAATTTGAAGGATACAGGCTGGGGCTTGGACTGGAAACCAACAGTAGGATGAGTGAATATTTCAGGCTATACGGTTTTGGGGCTTACGGTTTTCGTGATAAAACATTAAAATACAGCGGTGGTGTGGCTTTATATCCCCTGAAAAACAATCAGCTCATTGTTGATGTGGAGTACATCTATGATGTAATGGCTTCCAATCAGATTTTTTATGAAAGCCGTTTGTTTAGCACAGAGAGTTTCCGAACCTTGTTTCTCAAAGAAATGGATTATTATAAAACCTGGCGTGCATCGCTTAAGGCACAGCCATTCAGGGGCTTCTATGCCAATGCCTACCTTGACCACAACCAGATTGATGTGACAAACAATTACCGGTTTTTTCACAATGAATTTATTAATGATATCAGGGAATGGCAGGCAGGTCTTGAGTTGCACTGGGTGATAAAAGAAAACATTCTGCGCACCCCTGAAGGCAATGTCATCGGGCTTGGTAGCAAATACCCGGAGATGTATGTCAATATTCGCAAAGGCCTGCCCTATAAATCTGCATCAGAGCCTGATTACTGGCGTTTTGATGGGCGCATAAACCAGACATTTAAAACGCGGTGGGCCGGCGATTTTCATTTTACCATAGATGGTGGCTATGTGCTGGGTGATGGTGATAATTACCTTCAGAATTTTTATATGCCCGGCACCGGGGTCTGGCTTGATGCTGATAAGAGTTTTGCTACCATGCGCCCGCATGATTTTATTGCAGACCGGTTTGCGGCAGCCTATTTTAAATACGATATTGGCAGCCTTTTGTTCAGCATAAAAAAGTGGAAACCTGAATTTGCTTTTGTTACCAGGGCTTGTATCGGGGAATATGATTATCAATTTCCTCAACCCTTCCCGTACAACACAGGATACAAGCCTGCATCAGCACCTTCTGACGGGTACATTGAATCGGGATTGCAATTCAATGCGTTGTTGCGTCAGTCTTTCTTTAAGTATGGATCAGGCGTTTATTACCATTATGGCCCCGTAAGTTCGGATATTTTCAAAGAAAACCTGGCGGTAAAATTCAGGCTGGAATATGCGTTTTAGTCACAGGCAGGATATGCATGCGGTTTTGGCATGAATTTTTGCGTGTTGTTGCATAAAATCATGCCAAAACCGCCTTTAAAATTTTACTTTTTATCTGCCAACGCTTGCAAATCGTCAACAAATCCCTGGATTTTATCCTCATCAAATCCTTTTTCACGGGCCGCTTCTTCGAGGGTTCCCCAAATCGGTTCTCCACAACGCAAACACCGGATTCCATGCTCTGCCAAATACGATACAGAATCCGGAACATTGTCCACCAATTCTTCAATGTAAATGTCTTTTGTGATTTTCATACTTCTCCAATTTCTGATGTTTTTTTCTTTTTGAATGACAAATATAATGAACAATTGTTCACAATGAAAGCACGAAATGGTAAAAGTTCCGTGTTTTGTGTTTATTTGGGCGTGCCCCTTATTTGTTTTTTAATCCTTTCTACCCCAAAGACCTTTTCTAAAGTTTTAAACTTTAGAAAAGATGGGTAGAAAGGATTAAAAAACAAATAAGGGTCGGTCTTCGGCTATTAGCTGCTTTGCTTCGCCTTCAGCCTGCGATGCTGTGAGCAGGAGCTTCCGCTGGTCGCTCTGCCACAGCACCAGGCTGTAAGGCTCATCTTCAGCAGGCTAACCCTGTCTGTCGGCAGGCAGGCACCTCCGCCCTCACGCGTGAGTGGCGATAGCACGATAGCAAGATTGAGTGATGGTGAGATAGCACGAGAGGGTGAAGGAACGAAAGCACGAATGCGTGATGGAACGATGGGGAGATGATGTGATTGGAGAGACGGAGAAATATAGTGATAGCATGATAGCGAGATAGCACGACAGAACAAAATGGAAGAAATAAAAACACATAAATCACTATGTACACGAATCCAGACCAATGGAAATTATGAGAATCTCATTTAATCATATATTATCTCACCATCGTGCCATCGTGCTATCATGCAATCGTGACTATGCGGTGAGCAGATACTTTTGTTGATATTCATTTATTTATATGTTTTAGTTAGGATTTGCAAATTACCCGGCAGATGTTAATTTTGTTGTGATAAACAAAAATGTGTTGAAATGACATCTTTATGAAAACATACCAGGACAACCTCTTGAAGATGCGTACAGAAGCCACGCAACCTGTGTCATATTTTCTTCAGATGGAAGGAGAAAAGATTCACGTCAATGATTTATTAGACCATACTTTAGGCATTCAGTACAAACATAAAATCAATTGCATCGCCTGTGGTGCCGAAACCAACAAGTCATTTCACCAGGGGTATTGCTACTCGTGTTTTACCACTTTACCACAGACTGATGTGGGGATACTGCACCCAGAAAAGGACCGTTCCCATGAAGGCATTTCCAGGGATATGGAATGGGCAAAAAAGAACATGCTGGTTGACCATTATGTGTATCTGTCGCTGACCAGCAATTTAAAAGTAGGTGTAACCCGTGCCAAACAAGTTCCAACAAGATGGATAGATCAGGGGGCTTCACACGTTATACGTTTGGCAAAAACCCCTTACCGTAAATTGGCCGGCGACATTGAAGTGTTTTTAAAACAATACGTGTCCGACAAAACCAAATGGCAACAAATGTTGTTGTCTGCCGCCCCGGATATTGACCTGAAATCCAAAAAACTGGAATTAAGTGAACGTTTACCTGATGGCCTGAAGGAATTTGTAAGCCTTGATAACAGAATTGAACATTTTATTTATCCCGGGCAGTATGGTTTTGATAACATTCAGCAAATAAACCTGGATAAGGAAGACAAATTCACAGGAAAACTGATTGCCATTCGCGGGCAATATCTGATTTTTGAACAGGGAATGGCCTTTAATGTAAGGAAACACAACGGGTACCTTGTGAAACTGGAAATCCAATAATTCATGTCTAAAGAATATGATATATTTTTGGAAAAAGCACGAAGGTATTGCCTTCGCGCTGAGAAATCAGAGCATGATGTCAGACAAAAACTAATTGTATGGCAGGTGCCTGAAATATGGCATGATATGATTCTGAACAGCCTGAAAAAAGATAAGTTTGTGGATGAAAAGCGTTTTGTGAGAAGTTTTGTGCGGGATAAGTGTTATTTAAACAAATGGGGTCGCATAAAAATACGGTATCATCTTAGGCAGAAAAACATCCATGAAGAGTTGATTGAAACAGGCCTTAACGACATCGAAGAAGATAAATACCGGCAGATATATTGCGATGTGGCCAGGCAAAAACTGAAAAGTTTAAAAAGCAAAACCACAGATGCAAATACGTTGAAACAAAAATTGTTGCGGTTTTTATCTCAACGTGGGTTTGAAATTTCCTTGCTTGAAGATACTGATATTTTGAAGGAATAAGGAGATCACTTCTTAACTATGAATTTGTCCTTTATACCGATAGCATGAGGGATTTATTTATTTGTATGCGTACGGATTTTCAGGCCGGAAATCGCCATAGGTGTCTTTGATGGTTTCAAGCAAGGCATAAATTTCCCAGGGATCTGTGCTGGTAACGAGTTTCATACGCAGGGGTTTGAAATTTGGAATGCCTTTAAAATACAGTGAAAAATGTTTACGCATCTCAAAAATGCCGCGTGGCAGTGCTTTGTGTTCCAGTGACAACGCAAAATGTTTTCTGGCAATATCTACTCTCTCAGCGACGGTTGGCAGAGGCAGGGATTTTCCAGTATCCAGGAAATGCTTAATTTCTTTAAAAATCCATGGTCTCCCAATGCTTGCCCTGCCGATCATTATTCCATCCACTTTATAAGTGTCAAAATATTCCCTGGCCATTTCCCCGGAACGGATATCCCCATTCCCGATGACGGGAATTTCAATATCGGGGTGTTCGTTCACGGCGCGGATGAGGTCCCAGTTGGCTTTGCCTTTGTACATTTGCGATCGTGTTCTGCCATGAATGGTAAGTGCTTTTATGCCGGCATCCTGCAGGCGTAGTGCAATCTCAATCACATTTTTGTTTTCCTCATCGTATCCCAGCCGGGTTTTTGCTGTCACAGGCAATGTGGTTGACTGCACTATCCGGCGTGTCATCTCTTCCATGAGTTCAGGATTCTTCATCATGCCCGAGCCGGCACCACGGGCAGCAATTTTTTTTACAGGGCAGCCAAAATTCAGGTCAATGACATCGGGGTTGGCTTTTTCAACGATTTTTACCGATGCCAGCATGGGTTCAACAAGGTGCCCGTATATTTGTATGCCAATGGGGCGTTCGCTGTCATCAATGTTTAGTTTTTGCAGGCTTTTCCTGCCATTGCGGATGAGGCCGTCAGAGGATATAAATTCAGTGAACATCATATCGGCACCATACATTTTGCACATGTGCCTGAAGGAAGCATCTGTGATGTCTTCCATGGGAGCAAGCAATACAGGCTCGTCGTGAAGTGTTATGTTTCCGATTGTCAACATGAATTGCGGCAAAAATACGAAGAAAAACAAAACGCCCCGCTTTATGTTTAGTGAATTCCAAAGTCTAAGTGTGTAGCGAAAATGTTTGAACAGGCACTCTTTTGCGGCCTGACGCAGGTGTAAAGCTTGTGACACTGCGGGCTGCGTATTTTGCCTTACAGGCAGAGCGACAGGAGAAGCTCCTGCCTGTAAGCATGCAAATACCAGGCTGCAGTGTTGCAACTTGAAACCGGAGGCAGATACAGCCGCCCAACAAATAAATTCCAAAAGACAAGCACCTAAACGGTACCTGCGCATGACGGGAAGACAAACAAAGCCAGTCCGGGTATTGATAGTTGTGCATGGGTTTACGCGAAAGGCAGGCTTAGTCAAGGGTTGTTACAGCGGCTTATGCCAATTTGTCATTTTGACAGTTATGTCTGCCAGATAAGATGGATAAAATATGTTATTTTGACCGATGTTTGGACAAAATCATTCATGGCATAATATTCGTAAAGGGGAGTGCAGTGAATAAGGAATAATTTAGTTAATCAATACGGAAACTTTAAAGAATAAAGAATTATGGCAAAAGAAATGAAATTTAACATTGATGCAAGAGATCAACTGAAAAAAGGCGTTGATGTGCTTGCTAATGCTGTGAAGGTAACACTTGGCCCCAGGGGGCGAAATGTGGTACTTGACAAAAAATTTGGTGCTCCGCAAATCACAAAAGACGGTGTCACTGTAGCTAAGGAAATTGACCTTGAAGACCGGTATCTGAACATGGGTGCTCAGATGTTGAAAGAAGTGGCATCCAAAACAAATGACGGTGCCGGTGATGGTACCACCACCGCTACCGTACTTGCACAGTCTATTGTGCGGGAAGGCATAAAAAATGTGACAGCGGGAGCCAACCCAATGGAACTTAAACGAGGCATTGATAAAGCGGTTGAAAGCGTTGTTAAGTATCTCAAAAAGCAATCACAAGAAGTTGGAGATGAAATCGAAAAAATCAAACAGGTCGCTACTATTTCAGCCAACAACGATTATGAAATAGGGGAGCTGATATCTGAAGCAATGCAGAAGGTGAAAAAAGAAGGAGTCATCACTATTGAAGAAGCCAAAGGTACGACCACTCACGTTGATTTGGTTGAAGGTATGCAGTTTGACAGGGGTTATATTTCTCCCTATTTTATTACTGACAGAGATAAGATGGAAGCGGTACTTGAGAATCCCTACATTCTGCTGACAGACAAGAAAATATCATCAATGAAAGATTTGATGCCGGTACTTGAGCCAACCGCACAGGATGGCAAGCCGCTGCTGATTATTGCTGAGGATGTGGAAGGTGAAGCTCTGGCAACATTGGTTGTTAACCGTTTGCGCGGAACCGTCAAAGTAGCCGCTGTAAAAGCACCTGGATTTGGTGATCGCCGCAAAGAAATGCTTGAAGATATTGCCGTGTTGACAGGTGGTACTGTCATCTCTGAAGACAAAGGCATGAAACTGGATGCAGCCACCATGGATATGCTCGGACGCACTGAAAAAGTAACCATTGACAAAGAAAACACAACCATTGTCAATGGGGAAGGAGACAAAGCAGCTATCAAATCACGTGTATCACAGATTAAAAAACAGATTGAAGCCACTACATCGGATTATGATAAAGAAAAACTCCAGGAAAGGCTTGCCAAACTTGCAGGCGGAGTGGCAGTATTATATGTAGGTGCTGCTTCAGAAGTGGAAATGAAAGAAAGAAAAGCCCGCATGGAAGATGCATTGAGTGCAACCCGGGCAGCAGTTGAAGAAGGGATTATCCCTGGTGGAGGCGTAGCTTATATCCGCTCACTTGAAGCCCTTGACAATCTGAAATATGAGAATAAAGACGAGGAAACCGGCATTAAAATCATTTGCAGGGCACTTGAAGAACCCTTGCGTATCATCGCTAACAATGCTGGTGTAGATGGTTCTGTTGTGGCTCAGAAAGTGAAAGAAGGCAAAGATGATTTTGGTTACAATGCACGCAAGGAAACTTATGAAAATCTCCTGAAAACAGGCGTGATTGATCCTACCAAAGTGGCCCGCATTGCACTTGAAAACGCTGCTTCTGTTGCCGGTATGTTGCTCACTACTGAATGTATCATAGCGGATATAGAAGATAAGAATGACAATCCTCCTGCAGGTGCTCCTGGAATGGGTAACGGCATGCCTGATATGATGTAATTATACACTTCAACATATATACCCACTAATCAAAAAAAAGCCCTGCGGGGCTTTTTTTTTGATTTGATATGAGACGAAGCAAAAAACTGTGATGTTAACCTAATGTTATTGGTTTACGCCGGATACAATACAATATCTTTATTAATATACGCCGATGCGATAAGATTTTAGTTTTTGTCTGTATTCCTGGTGTTTACCACCGGATAATGTTTCCAGCAGGCCGTAAAAATCTTTGCTGTGATTTTTGTGTACTGTGTGGGCAAGTTCATGCAAAATAATATAATCTATCAACTCATCAGGGAGCATCATGAGGTGAAGGCTAAAATGGAGTTTGTTTGTGGAAGAACATGACCCCCACCTTGTGCGCGCTCCCGTAATACCAACGCTTGAATAATGCAAACTATGTTGAGTTGCCAGGGTATGTACCCGCCCGGGAATATAGAGTTTTGCTTCATAACGCCACAGATGTTCAATGGCTTTGCGGATAAAATCCTGGATATCCTTATTTTCAACAGCTAATTGAGAGGGGACTTCCACAACAAGCAATTTGTCATTTTTTGGGTGGAAGTAATAACTTGCTGTGGTTGTATTTTTTCTGATAATATTTAAGCGGTAACCCCGGGTTTGAAAATCAATACCAGGACGAAAAACAGTTACATTTTGTATTTGTTGCTTAATTTTTTGTTTGGATACCAGTATTTTATCTTTGATGGAAATTATCATGGCGCGGGCATCCCTGTATGATTGTCCCGGCGGGATACTCACTTCTACACTACCATCCTCCGATACACGGATGTTAAAATATTTTCTGGCTCTGCCATGCTTGTTAAGCCTTACAATACCTATGTCCGGAATGTGGATTTCTTTCACGCCTGTTTTGTTGTTTTGTCAGCCAGATTGCTTATTTTTCTGAAAGCTTTGTCAACACTGGTTATTAAATCTTCGTGAATCTCATCAAATGCTTTTTTCTTTTCTTTTTTATCATCCAGCTTTCTGGCTTCATTTACACGCGAAATAAGCTCCCCGCGTTTTATCATCATATCTTTCATAATTTTGTCTGATGCTTTTGATTCATCAATGTTAACATGCTTGTGAATCATGCAGTCAGTTAGTACTTCATAAATCAGGTAATTGATGTCTTTTTTTGTTTCTCTAACACTTGCCATAGGTCTTTTTGTTTATTTATTGTGTAAAAGTACTGTTTTTTCAGGAAACATTAATTTGTTTTGATAAAAATGATTTTCTGTGCACTGATAGAGTTTATCTTAAAAGTTATTATGTGCTGTTTTTATAATTGAATCAAATTCAGTTGTTTAGCTGACAAAAAACTCGTGAATTTTTTGTAGAACAAAGATTAGGGGAGATGATGGCTGTATAGTTTATGCACGCAGATATTGAAAAGCGTAATAATTTTATATGATTACTTAATGTTATACCTAAATTCATTTTTATAGCTAATTC
>JBNGDT010000005.1:0-43436 GCA_049975305.1 Bacteroidales bacterium
TAATCCACAAATTGAATCATCGTTACCGGCATTGGCATTTGGTTTTTTATAGAAATTCACAGTTATAACATCCATATCGGTGCATCCTCCGGCTCCTCCCATGGTGCTTGACATAATCCAAATAAAATCAACTTCTACAGATGCTTCTCCGCCGAAAGTCCCGGGTGCAATAGTGACAGTGGGGTCTGGAACCTCCGTTGAAGGATCCCACAGCAATCCGCTAACCTGGGAAATCCATTTACCATAAGCCCATCCATAACCTGTTGTATCAGCATCAAAGGTAAATGTACTTCCACAAACCTCAGCGTAATCAGAGACACCAGAACTGGCAAAAGGTTCTTCTGCGAATGTACGAGTTAAAATGACCGAGTTTGAACACGTCACACCATGTTCTGAATTTGTTTCTTCCCATCTGAAATCAACCGTTCTGTAATGTCCTGAATAACCGCCTATTGTTACTCCGGTAACAGGAGAAGTATCATCATCAAATGTAGGATAAATCTGCGTGCCATCATCCCATGCTGTCCATAGCCCCTCACCGATAACATTTTGAACCTGCAGGGTATCCATCAAACCACAAACGGTATCATAGTTATTAACCACACTGGGCTGGGGTTTCTGAACAAAAGTAACATTTATAAAATCATCATCTGAACAGGAACCATTGGTTTCCGTCCATGATATGATATAGGTTCCGTAATTTCCGGTATTTAAACTTGCTGTGGTGGTTGGTGATGTTAGTGGTGAAAAATTAATGCCACCAGCACTCCATTGTCCGTTTGACCCTGTTATGCTGTATTCGGCATTCAGTTCCACAGCACTTCCACACACTGTAGTATCATTGCCAGCATAAGCATTTGGTGTTTGATTAAAAAACACAGTCACATCATCAGAACCTACGCATTGATTGTTGTTCACTGCCCATGTAAATGTATATTCACCATAGCCGTCGCCAGCCAGAATAGATATTTCATAGTCATGAATTGTGGTTCCGCTAATGGCAACAAAGCTTGAATCCGATGTCCATGTGCCGATACCGGCACTGGGTTCTGACCCCACGAGGTCAACATTAAGTCCGCATACGGATATATTGGTTTCATCAATTGTTACAACGGGATTTTCATGCCACACTACCGGGGTTCCGGTTGTCTGGCTATAACACGGATCTGATGAAGGATCACTCACAACATGGCCGCTTGTTCCTTCTTCATTACCGCAAACAGCAGAGATGTAATACGTTGTTTCATAGGTCATGCCACCTGTCATGCAAAAATCCGGGGTTGAATTTCTGGCAATAATTGATGTAGCGTCGGCAGGGTATTCAGTTCCGTCATGCAGAATAAATTCAAAAGCATCGTTGGCATCAAGCGCCTGATTTCCCATATGGCCAACAGCTCCTCCTGTACATTCATCTTCACATAGGTTTAGCATTTGAAGCAAACTCATTGTACCTGCATACGTAGTACAACCGCAATCTGTGTACCCGTTGAGCACAATGTTATTACAACCATGTAAATCGGTAACTGTCAAATTATAATTGCTGGCTGTAGGGAATTGTTGTGAAAAACTACCGGTATAGGATACAAAACCTCCTCCGTCATTAACTTGAAAATCGGCAGGACCGCCGCCCGGGTCTTCAACGACATCAAAAGAGACTGTATAATTTTCATCGGCTCCATCGCACACATTGTCCGAAAAGTTCTGAATTTCAATATTTACATACACGATTACATCAATATTATCACTATCGGCACAGGGTTCACTAATATCATAATAGATTGTATGTGTACCCGGACCTGCTAGTTCAGGATAGAATATGCCATTCTGCACTGCATCAGGATCTGTTTCGGCACCTACAGAAAATTCACCTCCCTGATCAGCCACTTCAATCTGTACCGGAGAATCATCAGCACACATGGGAGCAATGGGGGAAATGGTAGCATTTGCCGGCAGTGTAATAAATTCTTCAGTGGCCGTTTGCTCACATGATGGGGACCCTGCCACATCAATGGTTTCGGTTACATGAAGTGAGAAATTGCTTGTTTCGGTAGGATAAGCAGGTGTTCCCGGTGTTAGAGTTGGATTCAGGTCTGTTGATGTAAAGGATGTGTTATCACATGTCCAATGGTAATCTGTAATTGAGGAAGTTATTGTATATGCACCAGGTGGATCTTCAGGAGGTACAATAAAATAAGATGCCGTTGCTGCATCGCATGAATTATCGTTAATTTGCGAACTGGGTAAGCCAGAAATGTCCCCGGAATTATAAATAAATGAGGTCTCTCCACAGTCAGTGTTGGATGTAAAACTAATAATAACCTGATTTAATGAACCAAAATCATATTCCTCGCAATCATATATTTGCACTACCCATCCGTCATCTCCGGCATTGAATCCGTAAATTGCATCCCATGGCCCAACAGACGCATAAGTGTTTGATAGCGGCACTGGCATATCACATACACAGGGAGTTAATGTGGGATTCCCTGCTTCAAATTGTGATGAGAAACAAAAATTTTCAACATTATCACCGCTTTGACAAACGGTATTAACGTCATTGGGATTTGAACACCCCAGGGCGGAGGCAGGGATGCTGGTACAACCGGTTGATGTATCATCGCCCCAATTAGATACTGAAGGCAACAACTCAACCACAGCGTGATTTCCATCAAGATTCACCGGGTATGCAGGTTCATCTGCCTGATGGCCTGGAGCTTTAAGGTAAAAACCAATATCAGACACATAGTCATGATCAGCCCAAAAGCAAACCAGAATGTTTGTTCCTTCATCCACTTCAAAATTCATTCCCGGCGGATCCACAATATCAAACCCGGTATCAAGGGGGTCTACTTCTCCATGTAGGGTGAATTCTTCACAACTGGGGTCTATTTCTTCGACATTAACAAATGTCTGATTTACCCACACCCATGCACGGTAACAGTTAACAACCCCGGAACAAACAACCTGTGCCATATAACCACCGGAGGTTAGGCCGCTGGCAGTAATGCCGGTAATGCCCATCGGTTGATAACTTACACCATCAAACTGGAACCAGGTTACGCTGCATCCCGCTGCATTTTCCATTTCCAATTCGCCAATATCCGGTTCATCCTGATTGCCGCAAAACACAAAAACCATATCGTTTTCACCTCCGGCACTGATATAGCCTGAACTATAATTTGTCGAAAATGATTCGGATGCGCCAGGAGCTGTTATTTGCGCAAAAACATTACTTATATTACAACCTAAAATTATCAATATCAATGTAAAACCTGTTGTTATATTTTTTATGAGTTGCATACGCCTTATCTTTTACGATTCATCTTTTCAATGCATTCGTCAATGCTTATGTTTTCCCCATTCTCAATGATGGTTGTCACAGGGATTGCGTTTAAAACTTTTTCAAACGTTTTTACATAATTTGACTTTTTCAAACTAAGGTAACACCTTCTTTGGTTATTGTGTTGTTCAGAACCACTGGCTATTCCAAACTTTACAACATCTTCCATTTGGTTTATTTTTTCATGGAGTGGTTTGGAGCTTTTTTCTTCGGGAAAATTTTCCAGATAAAACGTTTCTATCATCATAACGTCATCATCTTTTTCAACAAAAAGACCTGTTACATCATCAACACTGATAACAAAACCCTCATTTATTTTTGTCTGAGAGGATGCCGGACTATAAACAAGAACAGTCACAACAACCACAACCATTTGAAATATAATCTTTTTCATAATTATTTAGGTTATCATATTGGTCATAGGTCATACAATATTACAACATAAAAATGCATTTCCCAAAATTTGTTTTTATGCACTTATCAGACAACCATTCTTACCTTTTCGTTGCCCTTTACAATTATAAATGTTAAAAATTGGATGTATTCTAAAACAGGAGTAATTGGTTTATTAAATATCCACGAAGGGACAATAGGGAGATGGAGTGATAGTGAGACGGAGAGATGGAAAGATGGCACGAAAGTACGATAGGGTGAAGAGATGCGACCCGTCCTAAAACAGTTGACAGATTTTTAAGAAGATTTATTTTGTAATTATTAATAAAACATCCTGTAACAATTGTCTGGGAAAAATTATTGAAATACCTTTGCCCTGTCAATGAAACAACAAATAAAAAATGACCTGAATCCGGCACAGCAAAAGGCTGTCACCGAAACCGAAGGACCATACCTGATCATTGCAGGAGCGGGTTCAGGAAAAACACGTGTCCTTACTTACCGTGTTGCTTTTCTGTTATCAAAAAACGTAAATCCATCATCCATTCTGGCACTAACGTTTACAAACAAAGCAGCCACAGAAATGAAAAACCGCATAAAAGACATGGTGGGAGAAAAAAAAGCCATTGATCTGTGGATGGGTACTTTTCATTCCATTTTTGCAAGAATATTGCGTTATGAAGCTCCTTTGCTGCATTTTAACCGTAATTTTACGATTTTTGATCAAAAAGACAGCCAAAACCTCATCCAAAAGATCATCAAAGATTTCAGACTGGATACAAAAGAGTATCCTGCTAAAGAAATTCAGGCCAGGATATCCATGGTAAAAAACAACCTGATAACGTTCCATACCTATAAAAATGACTCTGAACTCATCAAAGAAGACAGAAAAAAGCACCGTGGTGAATTTTACAGGATTTATGAACAGTATGCCATAACATGCAAGAAAAATAATGTCATGGACTTTGATGACTTGTTGTTGTTTACCAATATTTTATTCAAAAAATTCCCTGTTACCCTTGCCAAATACCAACATAAATTCAAATACATTTTAGTTGACGAATACCAGGACACCAATTTTGCACGGTATCTGATTTTAAAAAACCTGGCAAAAAAACATAAAAACATTTGTGTTGTGGGCGATGATTCGCAAAGCATTTACGCTTTCAGGGGGGCAAAAATTGAAAACATATTAAATTTTCAAAAAGATTACCCCGGTTGCAAAATGATAAAACTGGAGCGCAATTACAGATCAACGCAGACCATTGTAAATGCAGCGAATTCACTTATTGCAAAAAATACAATGCGCATTAAAAAAAAAGTATTTTCAAAAAACCCTGCCGGCAATAAAATTGTATTGACACGTACTGAAAATGATACTGATGAGGCCTTTTATATTGCTGATGAAATTGCAGCGACACAAAAAGATATGAACATCAATCTCAACGAGATTGCTGTCTTGTATCGTATCAATGCCCAGTCAAGGCAAATTGAAGAAGCTTTGCGGAAAAGTAACATCCCGCACCGGATATACGCCGGATTATCATTTTATCAGCGTAAAGAAATCAAAGACATTGTTGCTTACTTCCGTTTTGTCGTCAATAGCAGTGATGAAGAAGCCCTTTTGCGTATCATTAATTACCCATCCCGGAAGATTGGGGAAAAGACCATTGAAAAACTTCAGCAGTTTGCCAATGCTAATAACCACACCCTCTGGCAAACCATCAGTGATATTCACAATCCAGAAATACCTCTCAATACTCCTACCAAACAGCGCATTGCTAAATTTGCTGATTTGATAGATCAGTTAAAAAAAGTAGTGAATGAAACAGATGCGTTTACTATGGGTGAAATGATTGTTAAACGCTCCGGGATTTTTGCAGAATTAAACGCCGATAAATCTGTTGAAGGGACAAGCCGGTTTCAGAACATGCAGGAGCTCCTGAACAGCATCCGTGAATACATAGACAAGAAACAAACAGAAAAACCCAATGTGTTTATTTCACTTTCGGATTACCTGGAAAATATCGCCCTGTTGTCCACCCAGGATATCGGTGACGATGATGATAACGAGCCAAAAGTAAACCTGATGACGATTCATGCAGCCAAAGGGCTTGAGTTTGATGTTGTTTTTATTGCAGGAGCTGAAGAAGGCTTGTTCCCCGGGATTATGGCGACATTTTATGCCAATGACATGGAAGAAGAAAGACGCTTGTTTTATGTTGCGATGACGCGTGCCCGAAAAAAACTGGTTATCACAAGTGCCTCCATGAGGTATAAATTCGGTGATATTACATTTCCCGATCCCAGCCGGTTTATTAAAGATATTGACCCGCAGTTTATTGAAGAGGTTTTGAACAAAGACGATAACACAGATCCTTTTGATACGATGTTTGAAGAAAAAGGCTTTGATAAATCATCCCATACACATGCTTCAAAACCTGCTACAAAGCATAAGAAGAAAGCACCTCCTCCAAAGGGTGAACATACTTTCAACCCTAATAAACTTAGCAGACTTTCAGATATCAAACAGCGTGCTGGCACAGAAAACGCTACGGGAGCAACTGATATTCAGCCGGGACAACATGTGCAACACGACCGGTTTGGGAATGGAATTGTGGTTTCAGTAGAAGATCAGGATGGCGATCGCAAAGCAATTGTCAATTTTGAAAAAGAGGGAAATAAAACCTTGCTACTCAAGTATGCAAACCTGAAAATCCTGATGAGAAAGAATTATTAGAAGTCCACTAATAAATAAACTTGGCCGACATGAATAAAAAGATTACTTTTGCATAAATATATACACTTATGGATTACAATACCAACCGACCTGATTTAGTTTTGCCTGAATATGGCAGACATGTGCATAAAATGGTTGATTACCTGAAGACCATTCATGACAGAGATTTCAGAAACCAGATGGCAAAATCCCTGATTGAAATTATGGGAACTATGAACCCGCACTTGCGTGATGTGCCTGATTTTAAACACAAATTATGGGATCACCTCGCCATCATGGCTGATTTTGAACTGGATATCGATTGGCCTTATCCTTTGCCAGACAGGGAAGAAATATCCAAATCCCCGAATAGGCTTACCTACTCAGACAGTGAATTCGGTTTTAAGCACTACGGTAAAAATTTACAGAAAATGCTCAATGTGTTGCCAAATTATGATGAAGAAACACAATTAATGCTACTGAAACAACTAGCCAACCACATGAAAAAATCATATGTGAATTGGAAAAAAGAAAGCGTAAATGACGATGCTATTTTTGATGATATTGAAAAAATTACCGGCGGTAAAATCAAAATTCCACGTGATAAAGTAACACTTGCTGATGTCAAACACCCGAAACAAACGCAACAAATATTTCAAAACAAAAACAACAAAAAAAAGAAAAAAAGCAAAAGATATTAATACGTGTTTATCTGTTTAACAGACAGATAGATCAACTGATAAAATCATAAGGTTCAATTATCAAAACATAATGTGCCATGTTGTTTAGAATTTGGTACTTACCCTTTGGAACTTATCCGTCTTCGTTTCACTACGCCGGACAAGTTTTGATATTAGGTGCTTGTATTTTTAGAGTTTGTAATATTTGGTATTTCAATTATCAATATCTTGACATTATAGCTCAGAACTTGAATTTACGAACAAACATGAATAAAAATGGGTAGCTTTAAAATTGAAGGCGGACATAAATTATCAGGAAGCATTGATCCTCAGGGAGCAAAAAACGAAGCATTACAGGTTATTTGTGCCAGCCTCCTCACAAACGAAGAAGTTGTCATCAGCAACATTCCGGATATTCTTGATGTAAACAACCTTATCAATATTCTTGCTTTTCTCGGCGTTAAAGTCAAAAAAATCAACGCTGATACCTACTGTTTTAAAGCTGATAATGTTGATCCCGACATTTTGCAGGATGACGAATTCTCTAAACGCAGCCGTAAGTTACGTGGATCAATCATGCTTATTGGTCCTATGCTGGCCAGATTTCAAAAAGCGTTTATTCCCATGCCCGGTGGAGATAAAATTGGCCGACGGCGGTTAGACACCCACTTCCTGGGGTTTCAAAAACTGGGAGCAAAACTGGATTATAATTTCAAAGACAATTACTATTCTCTTACCGCTGACTATCTGAAAGGGAATTACATCCACCTCGACGAAGCCTCTGTCACAGGTACCGCAAATATTGTGATGCTGGCTGTCCTTACCGAAGGAAAAACAACCATTTACAATGCAGCATGTGAACCCTACATCCAACAGTTATGCAGGATGTTGAATGCTATGGGTGCACAGATATCAGGCGTGGGATCAAACTTGCTTCACATTACAGGGGTGAAATCACTTCGTGGAACAACTCACCGCATATTGCCTGATATGATTGAGATTGGTAGTTTCATTGGCCTTGCTGCCATGACAGGTTCAGAATTGACCATCAACAATGTTTCCTATGAAAACCTGGGGATCATTCCCAATACATTCAGAAAAATGGGCATTGCTATAAAGCGTATTGGTGATGATATTCATGTGCCTGCACAGGAACATTATGAAATTGAAACTTTTATTGACGGGTCTGTCATGACCATTGCAGATGCTATATGGCCCGGACTAACCCCTGATTTACTCAGTGTTTTTCTTGTGCTGGCAACCCAGGCCAAGGGCAGTGTACTGATCCATCAGAAAATGTTTGAAAGCAGGCTGTTTTTTGTTGACAATTTGATTTATATGGGGGCACAAGTTATTTTATGCGACCCTCACAGAGCTCATGTGGTTGGCCTTGATAATCAAATCAAATTACGAGGAACGGTGATGAGCTCCCCGGATATCCGGGCTGGAGTTGCTTTGCTTATTGCAGCCCTTTCTGCAGACGGACAATCTGTCATACATAATATTGAGCAAATTGACAGGGGATATCAGAGTATTGATAAACGCCTTCAAGTACTAGGGGCTAAGATAACACGTATGGAATAGAAAATAACCAAAAAGCGAATAATATGAAACGTTTAATTTTTACCTTGAGTGTTGTTGTTTTTTTATGTAAATCCGGGGCTGTCTTAGCACAAGGTGAAAAAGACATTGGGATTAACATCGGGCAATTTGCACCTGAAATTGATCTGGCCACCCCGAATGGTGATGAAATCACACTAAGCAGCCTAAAAGGGAAGCTTGTGCTTATTGATTTTTGGGCAGAGGATTGCGTTCTCTGCAGAAAAAACATTTCTAAACTTGTGCCTATATACACCAAGTACAAAGACAAAAGCTTCATATTGGGAGACGGGTTTGAGGTTTACTCCATATTTATTGATGACACAAAAGATGGATGGAAAACTTCCATTGATGAAGACAATGCCCCCTGGATACATGTTTCCGACCTGAAAAGCTGGCATTCGCCATACGTCAGATTATACAACATCAAAAACATGCCGGCCAATTATCTTGTTGATAAGGACGGAGTAATCGTAGCCAAAAACCTGTATGACGAAAAACTCAAAAATACCCTTGAGAAATATGTCCTGAATAACCAAATAGAAAAACTCAAACAATTGCAGGCTAGCATGGAAAAGTGCTTAACAGAGATGAAAGAAAATCCCAAGTACAAAACGTATAATAAAGAAATAAGTAAGATTCAGAAACAACTGGATAAATTGAAAGAAATAATCATTGCACTGGATGAAGCTAAGCAGTAGGTGACTATGGAAAAACAGGGGAACTTCAAAAAAGATAGTCAGGTTGACATTATTGCATGACATGCCTGCCATCTTGTCCATCTTAAAGAATTGGCAGGCATTTTGCTGTGTGTAGCCGGATTAAAAAACATGAATATGGATAAGAAAACTGAAAATATCAAGCAGAAAAATACACAACCTGAACCCAACAATTCCAAAGTCAAAAGTACAAGTACAGCAAAAAAAAACAGCAACAAACCGACAGGCGGTAAAAAACCAGCATCCGTAAAATCTGTAAAGGCCCTGGAAAAACAACTCCATGAAAAAGAGAAGATCATTGAAGAACTGAATGAAAAATTTAAGTTATTGAACGATAAATACCTGCGTTTATCTGCTGAATTTGATAATTACAGAAAACGGACACTTAAAGAAAAAATGAATTTGACAAAGTCAGCCGGACATGCCGTAATAACAAACCTTTTGCCGGTTATTGATGACCTTGACCGCGCCACAACAATCATTAAAGAAACGGATGATATAGAAGCCGTGAAAAAAGGCATTGAATTGATATACAACAAATTCCACAAATTTCTGAAACAGCAAGGCATTGAAGCTATTGAAGCAGTAGGAAAAGAATTCAATACAGATGAGCATGAAGCCATGACAAAAATACCAGCTCCCAAGGAAGCATTAAAAGGGAAAGTGATAGAAGAAATACAAAAAGGCTATAAATCCAACGACCAGATATTAAGATATTCTAAAGTAGTTGTGGGAGAATAATTTTTTTTATGACAAAACGTGATTATTACGACATACTCGGTGTATCAAGAAACGCCACTCAGGATGAAATTAAAAAGGCTTACCGCAAACAAGCCCTGAAATATCACCCTGACAAAAACCCCAATGACAAAGAAGCAGAACGTAAATTCAAAGAGGCTGCCGAAGCTTATGAAGTACTCCGCGATGAACAAAAACGTCAACGGTATGACCAATTTGGACACGAAGGCGTAAAAGGTAGTGCCGGTGGTTTTTCAGGTGGCGGCATGACTTTTGAAGACATTTTCAGCCGCTTTGGCGACATATTTGGTGACATGGGGTTTGGTGGTTTCGAAAATTCAGGATTTGGCGGTGGCTTTGGAAGCTCCTTTGGCGGCAGACGGCAAAGACAAACCGTGAATAAAGGCTCAAACATCCGTGTAAAAGTAAAACTCACTTTGGAGGAAATTGCCAAAGGGACAACCAAGAAACTCAAAATTAAAAAACACATCAAATGCAGCGACTGCAATGGTTCCGGTGAAAAAAACGGGAGATCAAGTGGTACATGCCCAACTTGTCATGGAAGCGGTGTTGAAACACACGTAACCAATACCATACTGGGCCAAATGCAGCAACGCACAACGTGCCGCTCATGTGGTGGCACAGGTTCTGTTATCAAAGAAAAATGTCCCCGATGTAACGGTGAAGGCATTATCAGGGGTGAAGAAGTGGTAGAAGTCAAAATCCCGCCAGGCATGTCGGAAGGTGTTCAATTGAGTGTTTCCGGAAAAGGAAATGCTGCCCGCAGAGGTGGTGTAAATGGCGACTTGCTGGTTGTTGTTGAAGAAAAAGAACACCCGGAATTGGTGCGTGATGAAAACGATTTGTTGTATAATCTATTTATCAGCATTCCTGAAGCGGTGCTGGGAACAACTGCAACCATTCCCACGCTCGAAGGCAAAGTGAAGGTTAAAATTGAACCCGGCACCCAGTCAGGCAAAATACTTCGCCTCCGTAATAAAGGCATCCCGAATGTTCAGGGTTACGGAAAAGGTGACCTGCTGGTAAAAGTCAATGTGTATATTCCCAAAATAATTTCCAAAGAAGAAGAAAAAATTTTTGAAAAACTATTGAATTCTGAATCACTGAAGCCTAAGAAACAAGGTAAAAACGGAACCACCGAAGAAAATATTTTTCATAAAATGAAAGGGTTTTTCGGATAAACAACATAAACACAGAATTTTTGGCAATATTGGTACATAGTTTTTTATGACAATGAATAAATTAATTAATCTGTCTATTGGTTGATGAAACTTGAAATTTGGATGAATCTACTGACCTTTGCTCAAATTTCTAATTTCAAGTTTCTGTCAATTATAAATGCCATTCTATTATATCATGCACTTAATTAAATTGTAAACCGGAATATGAAAATGCCTGAATTTCAATAAGAAAAATGGTTCTTCTGTCCCCTGTGTGAGGGTATAGGGCATTTTTCAGTGTGTTTTTCTGAGTCAGAGATGTTTTTACTTTACTCCACACACCAGGTAACCAGTACATCTGACAGGTCTTTGTAAAAACAACTGTAATGCTTGTTTTTACTGTCAATACCGATGTATCTTTTGTCTGCATCGTAAGCCGTGATCTCCATCTGCTGCTTAAAATTGCTCAGCTTATTGTTAATTTTGTAAACACATTCTTTTGCCGACCAAAATAAGGTAAGTCTGCTAATATCATCAGCAGCCATCTTTTTTTCGCTATGTGATAAAAACTTGCCGGCAGTTTTTCTGATGCGGTTGCCGGGAATTTCAAGATCAACACCTACAGGTAATTGTGAAAGGGCAATGGCTGCATGCGTTTTACAGTGTGAAATACTAATGTTGTACCCACTGTTTTTCAGTTGAGGCCGTTTTTTATCATAAGTCAGGTTATTATCCAGCCCCACCTGGTGTAGCAAGTGTCTGACCGCCAGAAACTCCCGTTTTCTCCCGGGGTTTTTGAGTTTTCCCAGTTGTTTTGCGTCTTTTTCTAACAAAGGAAATGGTATGTCAGAATATTGACGTGGTAATTCCTGCAGATAAATGGTAATGTCTTCGGATGGTATAATGTGATGAATAATCATATTTAATTCCAGCTTGTGGTTTCCATTAAATGTTCAATATCTTTTTTTAAAAAATCCAAAACAGGGGCAATGCTGTCTTTATTGGGTTTCATTCCAAAATACAGTGATCCTCTAACGAAATGTTCGGTGCTGTCTGTCATATAAAATTGTATCCATGAGGCCACGTTGCCTTTGAGTTCATACATAATGCCATATACGTTGGAAGCATCATTCGTATAGGCTGTTTCATTGATGGCTGATGCTTTAACTGTATGTTTGTACACCATTTCCCTGGTGTCTTCGGTGAGGATTTTGAGATCGTTGTTGACTTTTTTATAAGTAAAATAAACAGTGGCATTATGAAAAGGAAAATATAAGTTTAACCAACAGGGATGCTGTTCTTCACCACTGAGCACAATTGCATATTCAGGATAATCAAAATGATAAGGGCATGCTCCATCATAACGGATGTAATTTTTTTCGGGCAGGTCAATGCGAAAATATCCTTTGGGTTTTGGATTGGGCTCGTTGTTTTTACAACTATAAGTGACCATGCCTGCCACAATCAAAACAATACAAAGCAGGCAAAATTTTTCATGCTTCATCATCGTTAACATATACTTTTATGGATTTAATGCGGCGATTGTTAACCGATTTGATTGTAAAAACAAAGTTTTTATACGGGACATTTTCATTTTCGTCAGGCATTTCACCTTTGATTTCAAGGATAAGGCCTGCCAGGGAATCAGCATCTCCTCTGATGTCATCAAATGTTTTGCTGTCACACTCAACAATTTTACAAAAATCATTCAGAGAAATCCGGGCATCGAATTCCCATGTATGTTTGCCTGTTTTTACGTATAAATTTTCCTCTATATCCGATTCATCAATGATTTCGCCGACAATTTCTTCAAGAATATCTTCAAGCGTAACCAGTCCGCTTGTGCCTCCATATTCATCCACAACAATGGCAAGGTGTATTTTTTTCTGTTGGAATTCTTCGAGTAAGGTGGATATTTTTTTTGACTCTGGCACAAAATAAAAATCCCTGATAAGATTTTGCCATTTAAAATCTTTTTTATCATTCTGATTGAGGTATGACAACAGGTCTTTGGCGTAAAGTATGCCCTGTATATTATCCAGATTGTCTTTATATACAGGCAACCTGGAAAATCCCGATTCCACAATGACCGACAATACCTTGTTGATATCTGAAGAAACATTAATCCCGACAATGCTAAGCCTTGGTTTCATAATTCCTTTGACCTGAATATTACTGAAATTGACAATCCCTTCCAGCATTTCCCTTTCATCAACAAGGTTTTCTGAAGCCAGTTCAATGGCCTGGCTCAGTTCGTCCATGCTGATGTTTTTGTGCCGCTTTCTCAGGCGCTTATTGATGACATTTGTACTTTTGGTAAGCAATACGGATACCGGATAAAATATTTTGCTGATCATGTTAAGTGGTATAGCCATACTCATAGCGTATTTACGTGCAAATTTGTTGGCATACACTTTTGGCATCAATTCGCCAAGCAGTAAAAGCACAAATGTTACAACCACCACCTGGATAATAAAACGCAGGGCTTCGGATTCAATGGCATAGAGCAAGGGGGCAGTAACATAAGCAGAAAGAATGACAATCCCTACATTGATAAAATTGTTGGCCACCAAAATGGAGGCAAGCAAAAATTCCGGTTTGTTAAGTAATTTCAACACCATTCTACTCACCCTGTTGTTTTTATCGGCAATGATCTGTTTGTCGGTAGGGGTAAGTGAAAAATATGCTACTTCCGATCCTGACACAAGTGCAGAACACATGATTAAAAAAACAATCAAAAAAATGCCAATGCTTGTTCCCATATAGTTATTTTGTCTATTCTAAAATTTTACGGACTATTATTCCTTCACCCTTTCGTGCTATCGTGCTATCGTTCTTTCACATTCCCGCGTGAGGGCGTAGGCGGTTAGCCTGCCGAAGATGAGCCTTACGGGCTGCTGCTGCGGCAGAGCAACAGGGGCCGTGCCCGGCGGAACGGTAGTGGAGACGGGAGCTCCTGTCCACAGCTTTGCAGGCTGAAGGCGAAGCAAAGCAGCTAATAGCCGGAGACCGACCCTTATTTGTGAGCATCACTCACTCTATCTATCTCTCTATCTCACAAATAAGGGGCACGCCCTTTTATTAAAATGGCAAATCGTCCTCTTCAATGATTTCATTGCCAAAGGGATCTTCATTTGGAATGGATTCGTTTTGCGGTGGCGAGTTATCCTTCTTGGGTTCGTTGCTTGTGCCGGCCTGTACTTGTTGGCTTTGTGGAGCATTTTCATCCATGCCCCGCTTGTTGACAATGCGGATAATTTGTGCTACAATTTGGGTAATGTATTTTTCCTGGCCGTTTTGGTCTTCATATTTCCGGGTTTGGATTTTGCCTTCAACATAGGCTTGCATCCCCTTTTTAATTCTGCCTTCTACGTATTTAGCCATGTTTCGCCAGGCTACAATATTGTGCCATTCGGTTCGGTTTTCCCATTCCCCGTCTTTTCGTTTGAAAGATTCATCTGTGGCCAATGGAAATTTTGCCCTTGGGACATCCGGTTGGATATAATTAATGTCAGGGTCTTTTCCCACATTTCCTAAAAGAATTACTTTGTTTATCATAAGATTAAAATTTAGTGCTCTGTTTATATTATATTTTATAAATCATACTGTTTATTGTTTTCTTCCATTTTATGTTTTGATTTTTGATCTTGGGATTTTCTCACAGTCTTCATTAGCAAAGATAGTTAATGTTTTCTATTCCACCGAATAGAGTGTAATTATTTAATGATTGTCATTTCGTCAACGAGATAGCCTGCTCCGGCAAATTTATCAATAATAAATAAAGCATAACGAATATCAAGGCTAATGTTTCTGCACATATCAGGGTTATACATCAGATCGCTCATGGTGCCTTCCCAGTTGCGGTCAAAATTAATGCCTGACAAATGACCTTCCTTGTTGATTACCGGGGAGCCGGAATTACCTCCCGATGTATGGTTGTTTGCAATAAAGCACACATGCATAGTGCCGTCATCATCAGCATATTGACCGTAGTCTTTGTTTGCATAAAGTGTTTTGAGTTTTTCCGGCACATTATAGTCATAAATATCCGGATTATCTTTTTCTATAATCCCTTCAATGGTTGTATAGTATTGGTATGTTACAGCATTTTTAGGAGAATAATCATCCACATTGCCATAGGAAACCCGCAACGTGAAATTAGCGTCCGGATAAAATGTTTTGTTTTCTTTCCATTCCATCCAGGCAGCCATATAATGCCTGTCAAGGCTGTCGAGCTTCATATTATATTGACCTGTTTTCGGACTGATATGATTAAGATAAATGCCAATAAGGTCCTGGTATAATTCATAAAAGGGATCATGTTCCAGTTTTTTGACTTTGCCACTGAACCCATTCAGATAATTCATCATATTTTCTTCATCGGCAAACAGGGATTTTTTAAACATGTTATCCACGGTATTATCCAGGCCTTTTTTTTCGATATGATACATTAGCTCCGGCCAGTATTCTTGTTCAACATTCTGGTAATAATAATCCAGAATTTCTTTGGTAACGGCTTTAGCCACTTGTTTATTATAATCCTCAAAAAAGCCTGATGAACGTCTTTTCAGAGATTCAACTTCGTTCTTAATGCGTTCTTCAGAATCCTCCTGGTTGACCAGGTTGATCAAGCCCCGGGAAGCAGAGGCTATTTTGATAAGTTCAATCCCGTTGAGTGATTCAAAAATACAGGTAGCTATTTTTTCGTAAGGGGTTAGTTGGGTGTAAATCTGTTGATATTCATCGAGGATATTTTCATATTTTGAGCCTTCTGCCCATGCTTTGAATGCTTTTTCTTGTTTTTGTTTTTTATCTATGGCGTGATAACGTTCCAGTCCACGGTTTATCCCAATCCATTTTTTCCATCCGTTGGCAATGCCTGCTGCCTTGCTGGCGTATTGAATCCGGATAAGTTTATTAGTTTCCATGGCAGATTTCATTTTATCAAGAATGCGGTCACGTATCTGTATGCGTACGGGATTTATCGTTTGCATAATAAGTTCCAGTGCATAGCTGGGTGCGTATTCATCGGTTGATCCTGGAAAACCAAAAACCATGGTAAAATCGCCTTTGTCAAGACCTTTCAACGAAATGGGAAAATGCTTTTTTGAAGACATTGGAATGTTTTCTTCGCTGAATTCAGCCGGACTACCATCCGGGGCTGTGTATATCCTGAACAATGAAAAATCGCCTGTATGCCTCGGCCACATCCAGTTGTCGGTATCACCACCAAATTTCCCGATTGAAGAGGGCGGAGCTCCCACCAGCCTCACATCCCTATATACCTTATACACTGACATGAAATACTGGTTGCCATGAAAAAAGGCTTTAATGTTGATCTCATGGTTCTCATTTTCTTCCTTGTATTTTTGACGTAATTCGCTAATATTGTCATCTATTATACTTTGCCTTTGCATTTCAGTCATATCATCTTCAACGCCTTTCAGTACTGCCGTTGTGACATCTTCCATCCTTACCAAAAACCGAACTTCAAGCCCTTGATTAACAAGTTCTTCGTCTTTTGACATGGCCCAGAATCCGTCGGTCAGGTAATCATGCTCAAGGGTGCTGTGTCGCTGAATAAAACCATAGCCACAGTGATGGTTTGTGATCAGTAAGCCTTCATCAGAAATCAATTCCCCCGTACATCCACCTCCGAAAATTACAACGGCATCTTTCATGCTGCTGTGATTAATGCTGTATATATCATCGACAGACAAGCGGAATCCTTTTTTCTGCATGTCTTCGATGTTGTATTTCTCAAGTAGCAATGGCAACCACAAGCCTTCATCAGCTCTAAGGCTAAGGCTGATCAAAATAATTAATCCCGTAAGGAAGCTAATAACCCCTTTTCTCATTTTTATTCTCTTTAATTTTATAGTTACCTTAAATGTTATCCAGCCGTCTTTTTAGTTTTTGATACAGATGTTGAACGGGCAAACCCACTACGTTGTAGTATGACCCTGAAATATAATCTATGCCAATGTAACCTATCCATTCCTGTATCCCGTATGCACCAGCTTTATCATAAGGGTTGTATCGTTCGATGTAATTGCGGATTTCTGCATCGCTGATACTTGTAAAATGCACTTCTGTTTCTGTGTAAAAACTTTCCAGTCCGTCTTTATCTTTTAAACAGATCCCTGTAATTACAGAGTGTGTATTGTTTGATAGTAGCTTAAGCATTTGAAACGCGTCTGAGTAATGTTTAGGTTTGCCAAGCATGGTTCCTTTGTGAGAAACGATGGTGTCAGCGGTGATGATGAGTTCGTTATCGGTTTTCAGTTCAGTCAGTTCGGCTTTTTTACGTGCCAGCTCACAGGCAACATCCTGTTCTGGAAGATTTTCAGGATAATCTTCCACTTCAAGTTTTGATTTGCGGACAATAAATTGCAATCCCAGGTCATGCAATAATTGTTGACGCCGTAGCGATTTACTTGCAAGCACAAACTGATATGTTTTATTGAGTAATTCTATCATAAAATTGTAATGTTCAGGTAAATAACAAGCGTAAACAACACCCCTGTAATGATCAGCAGTTTTAGCCCGGTGCCAAAGTGCCTTAGCTGATGCTTAAGTTTCATATTGTAAATACGCAAAGCCATAAATGCCGCCGGGAGCACAATGAATACCAAAATATAAATCATGCTCAGGTTTTGGTATTGAATGTAATCAAGTTCCCTTAGATAAACAAACCAACTAATAACCATAACCAGCACAAAGAAAATCAGAATAATACTGATTACGTTTCGCGCTGCATTTTTTCCGATGCGAATAGGCAAAGTTTTTGCTCCGACCAGGTAATCACCCCTGAAATTCATGATGTTTTTGGTAATTTCATGTGCCAGGTACACAAGAAAACCAGCAAAGCTAAATCCCAGGTTAAACACCATCAGGTGGTGGTATATGTCTGATGGAACAGATTGTCCCATGATTTTTACAGCAAAAAAGTACTCGAAGGTAAACACAAGAAAAGGTATGCCAGCGACAAGCAAGGCAATGATAATGTTCCCGACAAGCATTTTATATTTGTACAGTAATGAATACCGCCAAAATATAAAGGTAATGAAAGGAAAAATCAGGCCAAACCAGAAAAATCCGGCTTTATGTGCAACATACCATCCGGCTATGATGCCGAGAACAGAGAAAAAAGAATGAAGGATGATCGCCATGCGCCGGTTAATGCGAATCCCGACAATAACATGATCCGGATGGTTGTGTAAATCTGCTTTGCGGTCAAAATAATCATTGATGATGCATGCTCCTGCTGTAATCAACAACACACTGATTACGAGTAAACCAAATTCCATGCCCGGCATGGCAAGCCCTTTTCCGAAATATTCCAACACAGGTTCTAACATGAAATACCGGAACGCATACATGCATACAGCTATGATAATAAGCTGATAGAATCGAATAAGTTGTAAAAATGTGCGCATGCTAGGGGTACCAGTTATTTTGTGTTTTCATTACTTGTGATATGATATCCCTGACGCAGCCTTCACCACCATTTTTGTCAGAAATAAACATTGAAATGCCTTTGATTTCTTCTGATGCATCTGCCGGGCAGGTGGCAACACCTACTGTTTTCATTACATCATAATCCGGCAGATCATCGCCCATGTATAATATTTGTGAATGATCAAGCTTATATAGATCAAGGAAATGACTCATGTCTACCTGTTTATCAGTTGATCCCAAATAAATGTCTTTCACACCCAGTTTTTGATATCTTCTGGATACAGTTTCATTCAGCCTTCCTGAGATTATTCCAATGTAATACCCCTCCTCAATAGCCCGTTTCAGTGCAAAACCGTCTTTAACATTAGTGGTGTGTATAAGATTGCCGTCATCCTGAATGTTAACAACTGATTTGGATAATACACCATCAATATCAAAAACAAAGGCCCGTATTTGTTTTAGCTTTTCTTTAAAATTCATATCTCTAAGTGCGATCATTTATCTTGCTTTCTATTTTGGTAATTAATTCAGTATAAATAAAAGTCTCACCGCAAAGACGGGGAAACGCAAAGTTACAAATTTATATTGATCTGTTAACATCATTAATTTTATAGTGTCGAATCGGTTAATAACGGTTAAAATCGATTGCTAATGAAAAGTTGACGTTTTATGAAATTATCGCAACCGTATTTAACCTGAAATAATCAAACCATATAAGGGATATAAAGGATTATAAGATTATATGACCTTATAATTATATGGTTCAAAACAACTATTATTAACTGTCTATATGAACAATTCATCTTTTTTCCATTTCCCTGCCCGCCGACAGGCAGGTTTGCGTCTTAGCGTCTCTACGGTAACAGCCGGTAAAAAAAATATATCATTGACTAGTTACCTATTTTGTGTCAAATATACGATTACTAATTATTTTATACAAATCAGAAAGGGCTTTGTTCTTTTTTAAAACGGCCAGGTGTTTGTCCATGGTCTTTTTGTCATTCCTGACTGCAGGGCCGGTTTGACAGCGTGCAGGGTCTTTTATGTCAATTATTTTTTCTGTGGTTTCCCTGATGAGAGGAATAAAGACATCAAAATCCAACTCTGTATCCTGTATCAGATCTTCGGCAATTTTGTACATCTGATTGGTGAAATTGCATGCAAATATGGCTGCTGTATGTAATTCCAGTCTTTTTTTTGATGTCAGTTCATGAACATTCAATGAAATTTTACCGGCTATTTGTTGTACCCTGTCAAAACTATATTTGTTGTTGGCTTCAATAAATACAGGCGCATTTTTAAAATCTGCAATGTGATCTTTGCTGAATGTTTGCAACGGATACAATACCCCATAGTTTTTGCTGTGCTTTTCAAACACTTTGATATCAAGGCTTCCGGCTGTGTGAATCAAAAGTTTATTTCCAAAATCATGATTGGCCAGTATGTCAGACAACACATCATCCTGCACACAAAAGAAAAGCGTGTCGGAGTAATCCGGAATGTGTTCAATTTTTGTCCCGGCACGGGCCTCACACTGGCTTGCAAGTTGCTCAGCATTTTTGATTTGCCTACTGATGATGCTGTTTATAACAAACTTGTTTTGAAACAGCGTCATGGCCAGATTTGTGCCTAGGTTTCCACTTCCGATTATACTTATCTGATGCGACATGCAACTAATTTAACCTTTTATGCGTCTGATATTCATCAGTACACTATAAAATATGATGTAAAATTACAAGTTTTTTTGTAATTTTATGGTTTACTTACGGTTTATTATGAAAACATTAAAAAACGCATTTTGTTTGATTTTTGTATTTGGCTTTTTTGTACAAGAATTATACCCCCAAAGTCCTTCAATAGAAAGGGTTATTAATGACAGGCACGAGGCTGTTATTACGTTTACATGCAAGGATTCGGTGAACTTGAATCGCATCAATGAACTAATCACCATCACTGATATTTCAGATAACCGTGTGGTGGCTTATGTGAACAAAAAGCAGGAACAAGCATTGTCAGAAACAGGTGTTCAGTACAGCTTATATGAACCTTATTATGATAAGGGAAGGGCAATCACTATGGCAACAACAACAGCAGAAATGGCCGGGTGGGACAAATACCCCACGTGGTCGGTGTTTCAGGAAATGATGTTGTCTTATGCTAACGATTACCCTGATATCTGCAAATTGGATACCATTGGATTCTCTGTGGAAGGACGCGCTATACTGGTGGTTAAGATTAGTGATAACATAAATGTGGATGAAGCTGAACCTGAATTTTTCCTGACCGGGCAAATGCATGGCGATGAATTGGTGAGTTATATCTTGCTTTTGCGCATGATTGATTACCTCCTGTCTAATTATGGCAGTGATGACAGGGTGGACAATATTATTAACAACATGGAATTGTGGATAAACCCACTGTCCAATCCAGACGGAACCTATGGTAATGATGAAAATGATGTATCCGTGTCAACTAGGTATAATGCCGAAGGAATTGACTTAAACAGGAATTTTCCTGATTTTCAGGATGGAGAACATCCCGATGGAAATCCGACAGCAACAGAAAATCTGGCCATGATTGATTTTGCCGGTGAAAGGCATTTTGTGATGTCTGCCAATGCTCATTCCGGCGCCGAGTTGCTCAATTATCCCTGGGATACATGGGAAACACTGCCCGCCGACAATGAATGGTGGATTGATGTAGCTACAACATACGCTGATCAGGTGCACCAGGATGCTGCGCCCGGATATTTAACGGATCAGAATGACGGCGTTACAAATGGGTATGCATGGTACACCGCTAACGGTACACGACAGGATTATATGAACTATTATCATCATTGCCGTGAACTTACTATGGAATGGTCAACTGATAAATTGCTTGACGCTGAATTGTTACCGAATCACTGGAATTACAATCGGAATGCTTTGCTTGGTTATTTTGAAGAAGCCCTTGAAGGGGTGCATGGTATTGTTACTGATTCAATCACCGGCGCCCCCCTGGAAGCAAGGGTTTTCATCGAAGGTCATGATGTTCACAACTCACATGTGTTTTCCTTTTTACCCCATGGCGATTATCACCGCCTCCTGGATACAGGTGAATGGAACATCAGTTTTTCCAAAGCAGGATACAAAACCAAAACACTGGCGTTTAATCTCAGTGAAGGTGAAACCATAAATCAGGATGTACAACTTGTCCCGCTGGGAATTTTGCCCCCCTACCCAGATTTTTATGCTACGCAAACAGAACTTACCTGTGTCAATCAAATACAATTTTTTAATGAGACAGAAGGGGCAGGAGAAATCTCCTATACCTGGAATTTTGGAGATGGCCAGACCGATACGGCAGAAAACCCGGTACATACTTTTTTCCAGAATGGATATTATACCATCAGCCTTGAAGCAGAAAATGAAAACGGTTCAAACATTGAAACCAAAGAGAATTATGTATATGTGAATTTGCCACAGTTGGATTCTGTGCATAATGCCAGTGTTTGTGAAGATTCAGGAAGCATGGAGTTGCATTCATACAGCAATGGCGACATTCACTGGTACGATTCACTGTTCAGTGTTACACCTGTGTCCCAGGGAGAAATGTTTACCACCCCTGTAATTTATGAACCGCATACGTATTATGCTGAGGCCGTATTTCCGGGTATTTCCGGCACCGTGGGAGAACCAAACATTACTGAAGGTGGCGAATATAATCATGATGATGTGGAACATGCGTTGATTTTTGATGTTTTTCAAACCTGCATCATTGATTCGGTTACCGTATATGCTGAAAACACAGGAGAACGTACAATTTCAATAAAGGATTCCATTGGCACAGTGGTAACACAAAAAACAGTAAATGTGCCGGCCGGGGAACAACCCATCAGTCTTGATTTTATGGTTTTCCCGGGCAATAATTATCAACTTGCTGCCAGTGCTGATTGCGGATTTCTGCGTGGACAAACCGCTATCTGGAGCTCTTTTGATTATCCGTATGTATTTGACAATGTACTCAGTATTACAGATGCAGACATGGGTGAAGGCTGGTACAGTTCGGAGAAACTGTATCCTTATTTTTACAACTGGCATGTGTCAACACCGGATTGTTATTCAGAACGTACCCCTGTGTATGCTGCACTTGATAATGACCCTGTCGCTGATTTTACAACTGATATTTCCGGATTGACGATTAAATTTAACAATACATCGCAATTTGCCACTGAATACCTTTGGGATTTTGGGGATGGCCAAAATTCCACGGCTGTTTCACCACAACATGTGTATGATGCCCCGGGAGATTATACGGTTGAATTGAGTGCTATTAATGACTGTGGCAGTAATGTCTATTCCACCTTGATAACCATAGAAGAAACGGGGTTTAATGAATATGTGCTGGAAAAAATAAAATTATTTCCCAATCCTGCCAATAATTTTGTTATCTTAGAGCTTGAAAAAAGTTGGCTTAAAAGTGAATTTACAATCATCAATATGAACGGACAAATTGTTTTTAGTGAGGTTATATCTAAGCCTATTACCAGTATTGATCTGAGTACCTTGAAGACGGGAATGTATGTTGTCCATATTTTCAATAATAAAATAAACAAAGAAATTAAATTATTTATTCAATAAAAAACATTGAAATGAAACGGTTAATTACATTGTTTATAGTTTTGGCTTTTGCTTCCATGAGTTGGTTAAATGCCCAGACCAACCTTGAAGTTGCGCATCAGACATTAGAAGAACGCGGGGAATTTTATTTCACATTTTCGTGCGATGACCCACAGGTCGTCCGGGAATTAAACGAGGTGCTTAGTTTAGATAAACGGGTTGGAAACACTTTTTACGCCTACGCACTTAATGAAGCGGCATGGAATGCATTTTTGTCTTATGGCCTCATCTTTCAGCCGGTGGAATCTTATTATAATCAATCAAAGGCTTTAACCATGGCCACCACAGTTGCGCAAATGGCAAACTGGGACAGGTATCCCACGCATGCTGTTTACGTACAAATGATGAATGATTTTGTAACCAATTATCCAAATCTGTGTGCACTGGAAACCATCGGACAGTCGGTTAATGGTGTGGATTTGATCGCAGTACGGATTTCAGACAATGTCAGCACAGACGAAGATGAACCGGAGTTTTTCTGGACCAATACCATGCACGGTGATGAACTGGCCGGGTATGTGCTGAGTCTGAGGTTTGCTGATTATCTGTTGTCAAATTACGGAACAGACCCTCAGGTAACATTGCTTGTGGATGAAATTGAAATCTATATCAATCCCCTGGCAAATCCTGATGGAACGTTTAACAACTCTCCTGGTTATGTTGATGTTTCTGGCTCTATCAGAGCAAACGCAAATGGTGTTGACCTGAACCGTAATTTCCCGGATCAGGATTATGGACAACACCCTGACGGTAACCCAACCCAACCAGAAACTCAATTAATGATTAATTACGCCAATTTGCATGATTTTGTGATGTCTGTTAACACACACGGTGGTTCAGAACTTATCAATTACCCGTGGGACAACTGGACTACCGCTGAAAACGCCCATGCCGATGATACATGGTGGCAACATGTTAGCTGGATATACGCAAACAATGCCCAGAACAACAGCCCTGCCGGTTATTTTACCGACCAGGGAGGTGTTACAGAAGGTGCTGACTGGTATGCAATTACCGGTAGCCGTCAGGATTACATGAATTATTTCAGGCAATGCCGTGAAACTACTATTGAATTATCAGCAACAAAAAAACTGGATGTGGCTGAGTTGCCCAATTACTGGAATTATAACAAGCAGGCCATGCTTGACTATACAGAACAGGTGTTGTACGGCTTCAGGGGAATAGTCACCGATGCATGTTCCGGTAATCCGCTCAGCGATGTCAGGGTGGAAATTTTAGGCCATGACAAGGACAGTTCACATGTATATTCTTCCGCACCTGTTGGTAATTACCACCGCCCGATTTATGAAGGCACATGGGATGTCACTTTTTCAAAACCCGGTTATCAGTCGCAAACCCATTCTGTGTCAGTGATTAATAATAACAGCACACGCTTAGATGTACAACTCATTCCTGACAATGTTGGTGTCCCGGATTTTACAGCCGATCAAACCAGCATTTTTGTAGGAGAAACGGTGAATTTTACGGATCTGAGTACCGGTACCGTCACTGCATACAACTGGACCTTGCCCGGTGGTACGCCTAATTCATCCACAGATGTTAATCCATCGGTAGTGTATAATACGGCAGGCACTTATGATGTCAACCTGGAAATCACTTCCGAAGGCTGTAATGTCAGTGAATTAAAATCAAATTACATTACGGTACAGGAACTTGTCCCGCCGGTAGCTGATTTTGAAGCTTCTGCCACAACGATTACCGTGGGAAGCACCGTTGATTATACCGATTTGTCTTCAGGAAACCCATCTTCCTGGTACTGGGTATTTGATGGAGGTACACCTGCATCTGAAACAGCGCAACATCCGTCAATTACTTACAACACGGTGGGAACGTATGATGTCAGCCTGACAGCTACCAATGCTTATGGCAGCGATGATACAACCAAAACCGGTTACATCAAGGTCATTGTGGATTACTGTGATGCAGGATCCGGTGATGGAGCATCTGCAAACATTTCTCAGGTAGAAATGGGAGACATTGTTAATCCGTCAGGAACGGGGACATATACTGATTTTACTAATCAGTCAACGGATGTGTTGCCAGGTGATAATCAGGCTTTTACAGTAACAATAGAAAATATTGAGGCATGGGAAGACGCTCATGTTATGATCTGGGCAGACTGGAACCGTGACGGTGATTTTTACGATCCGGATGAAGCATTGTTTACCTCGGCTGATGGAAGCGGCCCTTTTCCCGGCGCTTTTACTGTTCCGGCAACAGTATCTCCCGGAGAAGTAAGGATCAGAATTCGTTCTGAAATGACCGGATGGGGAGCTACACCCATTGAAGATCCATGTGGCAATTCAAGCGCAGGTGAAGTGGAAGATTATACATTGAATGTGTTAAGTCCTGCTGTGCCTCCAACTGCTGCATTCAGTGCTTCGCCTACATCTTCATGTGATGGGGTGGTGCAGTTTACGGATGAATCATTATACCCCGAATCATGGAGCTGGGATTTTGGTGACGGGAATACCTCCACATTACAACATCCACTGCACACATACGATGCGGATGGAACCTACACAGTCAGCCTTACCGTTAGTAATGCTCACGGTACCGATGATACAACAATGACTGATTACATAACCATTGATATGCCCGATGCACCGGTCATTGCCGATGAAGAAAATTGTGGTGCAGGTACGGTTACCCTTTCTGCCACCGCTTCAGGCGAAGTCAACTGGTATGATACAGAAACAGGAGGAAACCTGCTATCAACAGGAGCAGATTATACCGATAATTATGCAGCAACCACCACTGTTTACGCTGACAACACCGTAATTAATACACAGTATTATGTTTCAGGAAAGGCTGATAGTACAGGCGATGGTGACTATTTCACCGCCACCAATCAACACGGGCTTATATTTGATGCCTACACCGAATTTGTGCTTGAATCTGTGACGGTTTATGCTGATGGCGCAGGCGACAGAACCATTAGCCTGCTTGACAATACAGACACAGAAATTGCCAGCACAACGGTTACCATCCCCGATGGCGAAAGCGTTGTGGATTTGAATTTTACTGTGCCAACAGGTAACGGTTATACCCTGATGGGCCCGGGTTCTCCAAACCTTTACCGCAATGGTGGTGGAACCACCGGTGTATTGCCATATCCCTTTGAAACATCCGGAGTGCTTTCAATACATGATAACACCGCAGGGAACATGGAATATTATTACTATTTTTATAACTGGCAGGTGCGTGTGGATGAGATCTGTGTATCACCACGTACCGCTGCAACCGTTACCATTCATGATCTGCCAACTGTGGACCTCGGTGCAGACCAGGAAATCTGTGAGGGTGATACTTATACTTTTGATGCCGGCAGCGGTTTTGCATCTTACCTGTGGAATACAGGAGAAACCACACAAAGCATTATTGCCGATACAGCCGGAATTTACAGCGTTGAGGTTACAGATACCAATGGCTGTACTGCCACTGATGATGTTAACCTCACCGTATATCTGGTACCGGTATTGTCTTTCAGCTCTACTCAGGAAAACGGTACCAATTGTGATGGCTCAGTAACAGTAACTGTAACCGATGGTGATTATCCACCCCTAAGCTATGTTTGGGCTGCTCCTGGCAATCCTACAACTGCAACTATTACGGGTCTTTGTACCGGAACGTATTGTGTCACGGTCGCCAATGATTATGGTTGTACCGCCGGTGGTTGTGAAACGGTAACTTCCACCACACCATCTCCGGTGGCCGATTTTGAAGCCGACACAACTGAAGGTTGTGGTTCACTCACTGTGCAGTTTACGGATTTAAGTTCCAACGCTCCCACAAGTTGGAGCTGGGATTTTGGTGATGGTAACACATCCACAGAAGAAAACCCGCTGCACACCTACAACAGCCCGGGTACTTATACCGTTGAGCTGACAGCTACCAACAGCTACGGATTTGATACCCATAGTATTACTGATTACATCACGGTTTATGATAACCTTGTGGTTTCCGATGGGAGCGGTTCCTGTGATTGTTATGGTGATGCCTCGGGCAGCCTTAATGCTATTGTATCGGGAGGAGAAGGAATATACAGCTATACCTGGGAAAATACCAGCGGTGATACCATTGGAACATCAGCAACCATCAGCGGACTGACAGCAGGAGAGTACTATCTGTATGTCACAGATGATGCCGGCTGCTCGGACAATGGTGTTTATACCGTTACCGAACCGGAGCCCCTCGATGTGAATGTCACCACCACCAATGAATCTGCTGCCGGTGCCTGTGACGGCACTGCCACCGCTAATGTATCCGGTGGTACAGAGCCTTATGATTATATGTGGGACAATGGAATTGGGCCCGCTGGTGCAACGGTTGAAAACCTGTGTGCAGGAACATATCACGTTACTGTAACCGATGAAAACGGCTGTACAGGAGAAGGCAGTGGTGAAGTGTTATCCGGCCCGCAACCCCCAATTGCAGATTTTGATGCGGATGCCACTGAAGGCTGTACTGACTTTACCGTGCAATTTACCGACCTGAGTTCCAACGATCCCACAAGTTGGGAATGGGTTTTTGGTGATGGAAATATCTCCACCGAACAACATCCCCAACACACTTATACCGTAATGGGCACCTACACTGTTTCCCTTACAGCAACCAACGCTTACGGTGATGATGTGGAACAGAAATCCGCTTACATTACGGTATATCCTGCACTGGAAGTATCTGATGGAAGCAGCAGTGTTGCCTGTTATGGTGATGCTGATGGCAGCCTGACGGCTGATGTTACCGGTGGTGAAGGAACCTATTCTTACCAATGGGAAGATGACGGAAGCACTGTCATTGGGAATACTGAAACGGTCAGTGATTTACCGGCCGGAACCTATTACCTTACCGTCAGTGATGCCGTTGGATGTACTGATAATGGTGTTTACACCATAACGCAGCCCGATGAATTACAGGCAACCATAACAACCACCGATGAAACCCTGTACGGTGCCTGTGACGGCACTGCCACCGCCAATGTGACGGGTGGAACGCCGGAATATTATTATAACTGGGAGTGGGGAGTAACTCAAACTACGCAAACCATTACCGGTTTGTGCCCTGACACTTATTTTTTAACTGTTACAGATATGAACGGTTGTGATGCATTTGCACATGGAGTAGTTGGGGAAGGGCCCCAGCCACCGGATGCAGATTTTGAAGCGGATGTCACCGAAGGTTGTGGCTCGCTTAGCGTGCAATTTACCGACTTAAGTGCGCATGATCCCACTAGCTGGAGCTGGGATTTTGGCGATGGTAACACATCCACTGAAGAAAACCCGCTACATACCTACAGCAGCACCGGGACTTATACCGTTGAGCTGACAGCCACCAACAGCTATGGTTCTGACACATACTCCATCACCGGGTATATTACGGTTTATGATGATCTGGTGGTTTATAATGACGGCGTATCGGTTACCTGCTATGGTGACAGTGACGGCAGCCTTACCGCCAATGTAACTGGTGGTGAAGGTACGTACAGTTATCACTGGGAAAGCGCTACCGGAATTTATGAAGGCAACACCGAAACCATTACCGGTTTGTCTGCCGGAACGTATTACCTCACTGTTACCGATGCAGCAGGTTGCTCAGACATTGGTACATATACCGTTACTGAACCGGATTTGTTGGAAGTAAACGTGACAACAATCAATACTTCTGCGGCCGGTGTTTGTGATGGCAGTGCTACTGCAAATGTTTCTGGAGGTGTACCCCCTTATTCATATCAATGGTCGAATGGACAGACAGGGCTGGCAAGTGCTGACAACCTGTGTGATGGGACAATTTGTGTTACCGTTGTTGATGATGTTGGCTGTACAGCCAGCGATTGCGGATATGTAGCCGATGGCCCGCAACCCCCGGATGCAGATTTTGAAGCGGATGTTACCGAAGGCTGTGGTTCCCTTACCGTTCAGTTTACGGATTTAAGTTCCAATGATCCCACAAGCTGGAGCTGGGATTTTGGCGATGGGGTTAACTCATCCAATCAACATCCACAACATACCTATGTTACTCCCGGAGCTTATACAGTAGAACTGACAGCAACCAATGCCATCGGGTCGGATAATGTCGTTTATACAGATTACATCTATGTGCATGAAAATGTGATTGTGAACGATGGCAGTTATACCCTGGATTGTCATGGTGATGGCAATGGGATGCTTACTGCCGATGTTGCCGGTGGTAGCCCTGATTATGCATACCTGTGGGAAAATGCAGCAGGGGAAATGACAGGTAACACCGAAAGCATTGCCGGCCTGACGGGTGGTACTTATTACCTCACTGTTACGGACGCGTATGGATGCCAGGGCAATGGTGTTTATACTGTTGAAGAACCGCCGGCGCTTTCAGTAACTGTGGTCACCACTGACGAAACCGTTGAAGGTGCTTGTGACGGTGAAGCTTATGCTGATGTTGCTGGTGGAACGCCGGGTTATTCATACACATGGAATTTGCCGGCACCGCATACACAAACGGAAGAAAACCTGTGGGCAGGAACTTTCTGTGTAACGGTTACCGATGCTCATGGTTGTACCGTTTCTGATTGTGGTGTTGTGGAACAAGGGCCACCACCTCCACCTGCAGAATTTGAAGCAGACATTACAGAAGGTTGTGAACCATTGTCTGTGCAGTTTACCTCCTTGCATCCCGAGGATGTAATTAGTTGGAACTGGGATTTTGGTGATGGAACATCATCGTCAGAACAAAACCCCTTGCACCTGTTTGAAGAAGCAGGCAGCTATACCATAGAACTCACTGTTGAACATGCTACATCCGGAACAGATACCGAAAGCATTAGCGATTATATTACCGTGCTGGAACGTCCTGAACTGGATATTGAAGTAACCAATGAAACCAGCACCGGCAGTTGTGACGGTGAAATGACAGTAATTATTACCGGAACTGATGATCCTTATGACGTGTTGTGGAACGATGAAAGTACCACTGAAACAATTGATGATTTGTGTGCCGGGGTATATTCTGTTGCTGTGACCGGAAACAATGGTTGTTACAATACTGTTAGTGCAGCGGTAGAAACCATCACCATCCTGGAAAGTCAGGTGGCAAATGGGGTTTCACTTTATCCGAATCCGGTTGATTTTATGCTATACATTGAAGCGGATAATAATATCCAGGAAATCAACGTGTTTACAGTTGACGGCAGGCTTGTCAATTCATGGAATCCTGAATGTAAACAGTTCGAAATGCCTGTTGAGGGTATGAATGGATTGTACCTGCTTCGCATTACGGATAGTGAAGGTGCAGTCAGCAATCATCAGATTATAGTGAAACCATAGTGAAAGTAAGGAATAATAAACACAAGGAATCAACCATACCACCCTTCAGATTGAAAATAAAAAGGTGGAAACAACATTCAGCATGGATTGTTAATCATATGTAGTGTTTACTTGTTTTCTGCATCACAAGGCTACCAAAAAATAAAGTCGTGATGATTGTCAGTAACGCATCACATAAGGACTTGTTATGTGGATGAGGTGGCGGCGGTTGTCAGGGGCACTTTTTGCTGTTCATGGAAAACTCCTACATCTGCTCCACAAGCTGTATCTTCATGCCGTTTGGGTCTTTGATGAAGAAAAACCGGGTGTGCGGACTCGGTTGAAAGGGACAGCTTTCAATGCTGATGCCTTTTGCTTTTACAAGCTGCAGCATATCATACAGGGAATCCACTTCAAAACCACATGAAATATCCTGCCCTGCATTGATATCACCGCCGTTTTATCACACATAAGCTCTATTTTGGTTTCTCCATCGCCCAAAAAGGCAATTTCAACACCAAGTCCGGCTTTGAACCTGTTACTTACTGAAAGACCAATAATTTCTTTGTAAAAATTGATTGATGTTTCCATGTCTTTAACCCGTAATGTACTCCAGCAAAATTTCATGGGTTAATTTTTCATAAATTATTTTTAAAAATTTCAAGTATGTGGATAGCCGCGTCAGGGATGGATGTACCTGGTCCAAAAATAGCCGCCACGCCATGTTTGTATAGTTCATCATAATCCTGGTGCGGAATAACACCACCCACAATCACAATGATGTCTTCGCGGCCAAGTTTTTTCAGTTCTTCTATTATGGCAGGGACAAGAGTTTTATGGCCTGCAGCGAGGGAGCTGATACCCAATATGTGTACATCGTTTTCCACCGCCTGCCGTGCAGCTTCTGCCGGGGTCTGGAAAAGCGGGCCAATGTCCACATCAAAACCGATGTCGGCATAGCCGGTAGAAACCACTTTGGCGCCCCGGTCATGGCCATCCTGACCCAATTTGGCAATCATAATCCGTGGTTGACGCCCTTCTTTTTCAGCAAATTCCTGACAAAGTTTTCTTGCTTTATCAAAGCTTTTATCGTTTTTGCTTTCAAATGAATAAATTCCATTGATAGATTTGATCACGGCCTGGTACCTCCCTGTAATTTTTTCGCATGCGTCAGAAATTTCCCCGAGGGTAGCCCGGTTTTTGGCTGCATCAATAGCAAGTTCAAGCAGGTTTCCATTTTTGTTTTTCACTGCTTCTGTAATAGCGCTGAGGGATGCTTGTACTTTTGCTTCATTTCTTTCGGCACGCAGTTTTTGTAAACGTTTTATTTGTGATTCCCGCACGGCTGAATTATCCACATCCAGGATGTCAATGGGGTCTTCTTTTTCGCGGCAGTATTTGTTAACCCCTACGATGGTTTGAACACCGGAATCTATTTTAGCCTGTGTCCTGGCAGCTGCTTCTTCAATACGCATTTTTGGAATACCGGTTTCTATGGCTTTGGTCATACCTCCGAGGCTTTCAATTTCCTGAATATGTTCCCATGCACGGTCTGCAATTTCTTTGGTGAGTGTTTCCACATAATATGACCCACCCCATGGATCAACCTGGCGTGTAATCTGGGTTTCTTCCTGCAAGTATATTTGTGTGTTTCTGGCAATGCGTGCTGAAAAATCCGTGGGTAAGGCAATGGCTTCATCCAGGGCATTTGTGTGCAATGACTGGGTGTGTCCCAGTGCGGCTCCCATGGCTTCAACACAAGTTCTGGCTATGTTGTTGAACGGATCCTGTTCTGTCAATGACCACCCGGATGTCTGACAATGCGTCCTCAGGGCCATGGATTTGGGGTTTTTGGGATTGAACTGTTTTACAATTTTAGCCCACAGCATACGGGCAGCACGCATTTTGGCGATTTCCATGAAATGATTTTTGCCGATGCCCCAGAAAAATGAAAGTCTGGGGGCAAAAGCATCAATATCCAGTCCGGCATTGATTCCGGTGCGAATGTATTCAAGGCCGTTTGCAAGTGTGTAGGCAAGCTCAATGTCGTTAGTGGCACCGGCTTCCTGCATGTGATATCCCGATATGGATATGGAATTGAATTTTGGCATCTTTTGGGATGTGTATTCAAAAATATCCGAAATGATACGCATGGAAAATTTAGGCGGGTAAATGTATGTATTCCTCACCATGAATTCTTTGAGGATATCATTTTGAATGGTACCGGCCATTTCTTCAGGTTTGACACCCTGTTCCAGCCCTGCAACAATGTAAAATGCCATGATTGGCAATACAGCACCGTTCATTGTCATTGACACAGACATTTTATTGAGTGGAATCTGATCAAAGAGAATTTTCATGTCTTCAACAGAATCGATGGCAACACCTGCTTTTCCAACATCCCCGGTTACGCGTTCGTGGTCTGAATCATAGCCACGGTGTGTTGCCAGGTCAAAAGCCACGGAAAGGCCTTTTTGTCCGGCTGCCAGGTTGCGCCTGTAAAAAGCGTTTGATTCTTCGGCAGTGGAAAATCCGGCATATTGCCTGATGGTCCATGGGCGTAATACATACATGGCCGAATAGGGCCCCCTTAAATAGGGAGGAATCCCGGCAGCGTAATTGAGATGATTGATGCTTTCAAGGTCTTGCCTGGTATATACAGGTTTGACATTGATTTTTTCAGGCGTTTCCCAGTTTTTTGTAATATTGTTGGAATTTTCCCATTCTTTATCATTGAGCGTTTTATGTTTGCTTTTGATATTTACGGATTTAAAATCAGGTTTCATAATCTAAAAATTTATATTCCCAAAATTGTTTGAAAATTCTCCAATGTTGAAAGGACATTTGATTTGACATGAATAAAATGTTTTATCCCGGCTTTTTCCAAGTCTGGTTTGCATTCAGGGTTTCCTGCCACAACCAATATGGCCTTATCTTTGTTTATGTCGGCCAGTGTTTTGCCAAATTGTTCATATTCATCATCAGAGCTGCACAACACAATGATATTGGCCCCAGCTTTTTCCGCTTCTTTATAACCTTCTTCAATGGTATCAAAGCCGATATTGTTGATGATATCAAAGCCGGCCACAGCAAAGAATCCAGATGCAAATTGTGCCCTGGCGCTTCTCATTGCCGGGTTACCAATGGTTAACAAAAATACCCTGGTGATGGTTTTGCTTTTTTCTGTTTTTATCCGCAAAGCTTCAAATTCTTCTGCAATGCGGAATAACCTCAGAGGACGACCATTGCCGGTATCTTTTTTCTGAGAATCAAACAAGCGATTGAGGTTGATATTTTCGTCAATCCTGTCGTCCTTGTTTGGATATTGTGATGTGCCCACAAGCACTTCTTTTCGTGTTGCCAGTTTCTTTTTTCGTGAGCCAATGGTTTCATCAATTTTATCCTGTATGATGTTGTCTTTAAATGCCTGAATAAAGCCGCCTGATTTTTCAATGTCAAGAAACAATTTCCAGCTTTTCTCAGCTATGTTATCAGTTAAGTTTTCAATGTAATACGAGCCTGCAGCGGGATCCTGGACTTTATTAAAATACGCTTCTTCCTGCAGGATAATTTGTATGTTTCTTGCCATACGTTCAGAAAATTCGGTTGGCTCTTCATAAGCGATATTGGCAGGCAGCACATTGATGCTTTTGGCACCACCCAGAACAGCAGACATGGTTTCAGTAGTGGCACGCAACATATTTACAAAAGGATCATAAACGGTCATATTCCATGTGGCGGTTTCTGCATGAATGTGCATTTTTTCTGCCTCCGGATGTTCAGGTTTATATGTGTTAACAATTTTAGCCCAAAGCAGCCTGGCTGCCCTGAGTTTTGCAATTTCCATAAAATAATTGCTACCGGTTGCAAAATTGAATTGAAGGCGTGGTGCAATATCATCAATACTTAATCCGGCTTCTGTTAAGTTATCAAGATATTCGACAGCCATTGACAAGCCAAAAGCCAGTTCTTGTGTAAGGTTGGAGCCGGCATTCTGAAAGTGTTTTGCGTTGATGCTGATAGGGCGATATGCCGGTAGTATTTCTTTCGCCTCAGACATGATTTTTTTCACCACATCCCAGGTTTGTTTACCAGACCGGATAAAACCATTTAAAACCAAATCGCTGAGTGGATCAAAATTGTCGGCACCTGTAATTTTATGTTTATCTAGTCCTTTATTCTTTGAATACACGGCCAGTATATTCAGATGATTTGTGTTGGGGTCTGTGTTAAAATACACCGGTAAGGCATCAATGGCAATGCCATTGAGTAAGGTTTCAATATCTTCAGCAGAAAGCTTGTGTTTTAAATTGAATCCTATGGCTGTCACACCTTTGTTGAGCACATCCAACGCTTTTTTGTTGGCTGTTTTTACATCATCAACGTCAATGTCTTGTCGTATGAGCCAGTTGTTTTTGACTTCTGCGCCACGGGTGTAAGGAAATGCTCCCGGGTGTGTGTTGAGGTAATCTTTATCACGCAGGTCTTCTAACCTGTAGAAAGGCATAAGATTGAATTCTTCCAGGGTACGCCAGACCAACTTACGGTCAAAGTCTGCCCCTTTCAGATCTTTTTTGATTTTTTCTATCCATTCTACTGTGCTGACTGGAGAAAAATCTTCAAATAAATTTAGATCAGTAGCCATAATATGAAAATATTTATTTGCTGCGAAAATACATGTTTTTTTTTTATCAAAACAGAACAAATGTCAATCCTTTGGGAATATGTTGACAAACACAACAAAGATAATTTACACGGGAATGTCAGTTTTCCGTGTAAATTATCTCATTAATGTATCTCCTCAAATCCGCAAATGGTTTACATAAACCACTTGCGGATTTGAGGAGTCTTGTGAAATTAATTGAATACGGTTACTGTACCTGAATACAGATGTTCTTTGCCAAATTTGTCTTTTAGCGTAATAACCCATGTATAGGTACCATTTTGAACGTAATCGCCTTTATTGTTTTTGGTTCTGCCTAACCATTTATCAGTCCACTCTGTTGTAATAAATAAGGGTTCTCCCCATCGGTTGAATATGGTCATTTTATAAGAATCATAGTCAATCCCTTGGCCAACAGGTCCAAACGCATTGTTTTCAGGGGAATGCAAATTAATGGCTGTCGGTACATAAAAACGGTGTTCTTCAATGATGTGTACTTCCTTGATAATGGTATCTGTACATCCAATATTGTTGTATGCAATGAGGGTTACCGGAATGTCACCGTATTCTTCAAAAACATGATCAGGATTCTGTTTTGTGCTGGTTCCGTCATCTCCAAACAGCCATTTCCAGCCAGTGGCACCAATCGACTGATCATTAAAATGTATTGAAGAGGTAAAAGCACTTGTTGTCCACGGATGTGCTGTAAAATCGGCAGTTGGATTTTCCTTGATTCTAACATTCACAGTAGTTGAATCAGTACATCCCTGGTTGGTTGTAACAACAACAGATACATCGTAATAACCTGGTTCTTCAAAGTAATGGACAGGTCTTTTTAGAGTAGAGGTATTGTTGTCTCCAGAATCTTCATCATCGAAATTCCAGTGATATGCATAGGTATAATTGCTTGTATTGTTATCAAACGTTACACTCAACGGAGCACATCCTTTTGAAGGAGTTCGGATGATATCAATATCGGGTTGCGGAGATACATTCAGAGTAATCTCAGCTGTATCCGCGGGAGTTCCGCATCCATCTGTAAGAATAACCTCAAAATAGGTTTGTGTTTCCGGGCTGAATGCTATCTGAGGATTGTTTGTAACAATCCCGTGTCCCCAGTTATAAGTGTAGTCTCCGTCACCACCATTGGCTGTTGCCTGAAGGATAGCTGTTTGTCCAAGACAGACTGCTCCAGGTGATGTTACAACAATATCCAGGGGTGGTCTGACTGTTATTTCAACAGCTTTAGGTTCTGATGAACACCCGGCATAGTCAATGGCAGTAACTACATAGTTTGTTGTTACCTCTGGTGAAACATTATGAGCCGCACCGTTACCAAGTAATTCCCAGTCGTAAAAATAAGGTGGTGTGCCGCCGGAGGCAGTAACGTTAATATTGGTTGTCTGCCCTATGCAAATGGTATCTGTTCCTGTTGGTATAGCGATGAGTTCATCAGGACTGCTAATGGGCAGAGTGGCATACACTTCACAGCCATTGACGTCGGTTACTGTAACTGTATAAAGACCGGCTTCCAGAGTGTTGCTGCTTGCCTGATCAGTAACATTGGGATTCCAATGGTAACTGTAAGATGGTGTTCCTCCTGATACCACAACTTCTCCATATCCGTCATCGTAACCAAAACAAGTGACAGGTTGTACGATGCTGTTGTCAAGTTGTGGGGCAATGGTTTCATCAACATCCACATCAAAACTGGCCTGGCATCCATAAGCATCTGTAATCTGACAAATATAGCTTCCCGGTGTCAGATTGGTAGCCGAGTCTGTTCCGGTAATGTTTCCGGGTGTCCACAGATAGCTGTATCCGGGAGTTCCGCCTGATACGGATTCGACGTATGCTGTTCCATTGTTTTCATTACAAGTGGCATTGACACTTCCAAATGTGGCGTCAATGGGATCTGGTTCGGGAACAAAAAAGTTTTCCGTGATAAAGCAAGTGTAATCGTTTGCGTTGTAAACAACAATGGTATAATTTGCGGATGAAAGCCCGCTAACAATTGGGTTGTTCCCTGAAGTATTAAACCATTCGTAATCATAATTGCCTGAACCTCCACTTACAGTAACCGCTATTGATCCGTCACTACCACCAGGACAAGAAACAGGTGTGATGTTTTCGCTTATTGTCATTGGAGTAGGTTCTGAAATGGTAATCTGGTCTTCTGATGTACATCCGTTCGCATCAGTCGTGGTTAAATAATAAGTGCCAGCACATAAACCGCTAACATTTTGGCCCGAGTAACCTCCTGTCCAACTGTATGTAACAGGTGGTGTTCCACCAAGGAACATGGCCTGAGCAGTTCCGTTACAGAACCCGTTACAGGTGACATCAGTATAACTGTCAACACGGCCTTGCAAAACAGAAGGTTGGGTAATGGTAATGGTTTCGTTGGTAGAACAATTATTATCATCAACAATTTGTACCGTATATTGTCCGGCTTCAAGGTCAATAGCGTGAGCGCTGCTTTGACTTGCCGGATCATTCCAACTGATAGTGTTAAAAGATGTTGAGCTTGTGAAAAAGACTTCTGCTTCACCTGTAGCATTGCCAAAACAATCCACATTGGTAATGACAATACTGTCAATAACAGGTGCGGATATATCATTTAAATCAATAGTGTGTAATGTTGAACAACTATTATAATCGGTAACGGATACGGTGTAATTTCCGTTTGGAATATTGTTTAAAGTGGAAGTATTTTCTGAAGGGTAATTTTCCCATGCATAGATATAAGGTGGTGTGCCTCCAATCACACCAATGGTAATGGACCCGTCATTGTTTCCACAGTGCGGCATAACAGTATCCTGAACTACAATGTCAAGAACAGATGGTCCGTTAACGCTGGCACTGGCATTTTGTTCACAGCCATTAATATCTGTAACGGTAAGCAGGTATAAGCCAACACAGAGGTTGTCATTTGTTGGAGATGTGGCTGTATTTGACCACGAGTACGCATATCCTGGTGTCCCGCCTGTTACATTGGCTGTGATTTCCCCATCACAATATCCATTACAGGATTCATTGGCTACGTCCATAACAATATTGATGGGTGACGGTTCGTCAATATCCAGGCATGTTTCAATCATACAATTGTTATCATCCCAAACGGTTACACAGTGTATGCCGGCCGGAAGGTTATTTGCTGTACTGGTGGAGACCCCTGATGACCAACTGTAATTGTATGGTGGTGTGCCACCCACAACAGACACACTTGCTGAACCATCAGCGAGACCATTACAACTGGCGTCTGTTGTTGAAGTACTGGCAAATTGTAAAGCAGAAGGCTCCGGCACATTGGCAATCCCATTTCCGGTACATTCATTGGCATCGGTTACAGTCACACCATAAGCACCGGGACACAGATTTACAGCAGTTTGTGATGTTTGACTGTTGCCGTCACTCCATAAATAGGTATAAGAACCGGTACCTCCAATGGCGTTTGCTGTTGCTTCTCCATCACATGACCCATTGCAATTGGTCATAACAACAGAAGTTGTAACGTTAATAAAATCGGGTTCAACCAGGAGATATGTTCTGGTGATCATGCATCCATTGGCGTCTTCGATCACAACCGTATAAGAACCTGCACACAAGCCTGTCAGATCTTCGGTTGACGGCAAGCTGCCGGGACCTGTCCATGTATATGTATAAGGAGGTGTTCCGTCGTAGGTTGTCAATTGAATTTCTCCGTCACAACCACCATTACATGAAGGATCCACCTTTACCCCGTGCACATCCAATTGAGGTGGTTCATTGATTGTTGCACTTGATATAGCTACACATCCTGTTGTCATATCGGTAACTACAACCGAATACGACCCGGCACATAAGTTGGTAGCAGTCGGGTTTGTTTGAACAGGCGTGGTATTCCACTCATAGTCAAATGGGCCTGTTCCTCCCGTAACGGTTACAGTAGCTTGTCCGTCACATGAGCCAGAGCATGAAGCATCTAATGCTGAACTTATGTTGACAGTTGGCCCGGAGATATCATTGACAGCAAATACCTCAATGGCCTGACATCCTTTGTTATCGGTAATAGTAACTTCATAATTACCGGCAGGAATTCCCAGCAGATCTTCAGTATGGGGCCCGTATGCCCAGTCAAAAACATAAGGACTGGATCCACCTGAAACGGTCAGATCAATTTCACCATTGGATTGGCCGCAATCAGAGGGAGTAATATCTGCTGTAACAATAATTTCCAAATTTTGATTGACAGTTACGTTGTCTTCAGCAGTACATCCATTATCGTCGGTTACGCTTACAGAATAATCGCCGGCACATAATCCCACCGCTGTTTGAGTATTTTGGAAATCACTCCAAAGGAAGTTGTAAGGAGATGTGCCTCCTGATCCGATTGCCATAGCTGATCCATTACAATCTCCAAAACAATTGATTAATGTGGAAATTGCATTAACAGATACTTGTGATGGTTCATTGATTGTTGCATTGGCCGTGTATGAGCACCCAAACACATCAGTAATTGTTACGAAATAGGTACCGGGGCCTAAATTTGTTGCTGTGGCTGTATATTGTGCAGGGGTAGTTCCCCATTCAATACCAAAGGGAGGAGAGCCACCGCCGATAGAGACTGTGGCAGTGCCGTCATCATATCCATAACATGTAATATCAGTGATGTTGGAAATGGATACGGCAGGATCCGGTTCATTGAGAATATCTACACAAAGTGAATCCTGGCAGCCGTTATCATCGGTAACTGTCACGCAATAGTGTCCCGGTGACAGGTGGATATTAGATTGCGTTGTAGTACCATCAGACCATAAATAAGTATAAGGTGATGTTCCGCCGCTTGGGATGACGGTGGCAGAACCATTGGGCTGACCACAATGTGTGTCTGTACTGTTCATGGCAAGGCTTATGGCTGTTGGTTCTCCAATGGATACAGATGCAGTAGCTGTACAACTGTTAGCATCAGTCACAGTAACGGTATAATTGCCTTGACACATATCAAAGTTATCGGGTTGTGTGGGAGCACTGCCGTTACCTGCACCCCAATTATACGTGTATGAGCCTGTTCCGCCTGTCGCAGAAACACTAGCTGTGCCGTCACAATTCCCGTTACAGAGAGCATCGGTGGAGCTGGAAATGGTAGCATCAAGTACAGGAGCTGCATTGATGGTAAAATTAGTTACAGCTGAACATCCCCAGGTATCAGTAACAGTAACTGTATATGGTTGAGGAGCGAGGTTGTTTAAGGTATGGCTTGTAGCGGATGTTATGTTGATTACGCCGTGTGACCATTCATACGTAAAATCGGGATCCCCGGCAAGCACATTGATGGTTGCGGAGCCATCGGATGAATATGAGCAAAGTGTTGCTGCATGTGTTTCGTTAATGGAAACGCCGCCAACGTCCAAGATACTACCGGTGAAATCAGCAGTACAGTTATTGTCATCCGTTACTGTAACGTGATATGTCCCTGCCGGTAAGCTGGATGCAGTTGCTGTAAATTGAGCCGGGACACAATCCCATTCATAACTGTAATCACCTGCAACGGTACCACCTGAAGCACTCACTGTAATGTCTCCGTCGGATTGGCCGCAGTGGGCATCATTTGATGTAACTGTGGCAGTAATGGCTGTAGGCTCTGTGATTGTAACATTTTCAACAACACTACAGGCGCCTTCAGATATAGTTACTGTATGATTGCCTGCGCACAGGTTGTTAACAGTAGCATTGGTTGAACCATTGCTCCAATCGTATGAATACGGGCCGGTACTTCCAGCAGCACTTGCTGTAGCTGAACCGTCACAGGCGCCGTTACATTGTGCATTTTGGTTTACGGTGACCGAAGTAGTAAACGGAACACCTGTATCATTGATAACAATACTGTTAGAAGCGGTACATCCGTTTCCATCAGTTACTGTGACTATATAATTACCTGCCGGAATGTTGTTGATAGTGCCGGTAGTTCCTCCGTTAGACCAGTTATAATTCAACGGCAGGGTATATGTTCCTCCAACGTTAACAGAAGCAGAACCATTTGACAAGCCGCAGTTGGCATCAGTGCCACTCATGGTAAGTGTCATTGGGGCAGGGTCTGTAATAGTGAATGGAACAATAACGTAACATGCAGGATTGGCACCATCGGCAACAGTGACATCGTAATTTCCGGCGCATAAGCCACCTGTGGTTTGATTGTTTGGTGTTGACCCTGCAGAATACTGATAGGTAAATGTAGGTGGTCCTGAAGCATTAACGGATGCTGTCCCGTCACAATAGCCGGGACATGTTGGGTCTGTTGTAATAACATTAGCTATTGGTAGTGTTCCAACGGTGTTTATTGTAAAGGCTTCAGTATTTGAACAACTATTGGCATCGGTTACTGTTACAGAATAAGGGCCGGCACAGAGGCCTGTTTCAGTATCTGTGGATCCTCCTGAAGACCATGAGTAAGAGCTGAGCCCTGTTGTTGCTGAAGCAGTACCGTCACATAATCCACAGTTATCATTCGTTGTTGTAACATTTGGATCTGGAAGCGGGTAAACGTTTATATTCAAATTGTATGAATCAATACATGATCCTGCTGTTACGGTAAGGGAAACGTTATGTGCTCCGGATGAACCGAAGGTTACACCGCCCGGATTTTCTGAAGTGGATGAAGCTGGTGTGCCACCACTGAATGACCAGTTGTAGGTTTCGCCTACCACAGGTGCACCTGTATGAGTAAAATCAAATGATTGATTATTCAGGCATTGATTTCCGTTGTATGTAAAGGTGGCATCCGGAATTGGCGGTGCTGTTAAAACTACGGTATTAGTGTTTGAACACCCGTGATCATCTGTAACTGTGATGGTATATGATCCTTGAGACAGGCCGGAAAATGTGTGGCTGGTTGTATTATATGCAGTAGATTGTCCGGTACAGGCAATATCATAAGGAGGGAACATCCCGTTTATGCCATTGACAGTGATTACTCCATCGTTGTTATTACATCCTGGGTTGGTTGTTGATGTGTTGAACGTAATTTGATCAGGCTCGTAAAGAATTATGGTTTCAACAAATTCGCATCTTCCATTGGCATCCGCAATTGTCACAGAATAGGCGCCCGGTTCAAGACCTGATATACTTGCATTTGTTGAAGTGAAGCCACCTGGTCCGGTCCATGTAATATCATAAGGAGGTACAGATCCGGTGATGTTGATTACTTGCGCCCATGCATCATCAGCGCCATAACAGGAACTGTGTCCGTATATTGTATCGGCCTCAATCCCATCAATGGAAAAATTAAGGGAATTTTCGGGAGAATAATTTGAGCAAATATCATCTACTCCGCCTCCCAGAACTGTTAACGTATAATTTCCGCCATGTTCGAGGTAATCTGTCAGTTCTAATGTCCAGACATCATCGTAATATGTATCACCATAAGTTGAGCCGGCACCTGCAATGCATATTTCAGCCCATACATCAGCAATTTCATATTGGCCTTCAGGGCCGATTAACAGGAAATCATCGGGTTGTACACTTGTACACCACAGGCGTTCACTGAATTGCACTGTCAAAGTGGATGACCCGCATTCGGGGTTATATAATAATCCTTCCATATAAGGGCCTGTGTTATCCACAATGGATGCCGAGCCTCCAAATGTAATAGTATATCCAAAATTTGAACCTGACCAATTGCTAACATTAACAACATAAGTTTCTCCTGCATTTACATTAAGAACATCATTGTATGGTCCGTCATCCACATCCCCGCAATCAAAAGCTGAACCACCAGTAGGTCCGGTATTATAAAAATCATAATAATATCCATCGAACCAATTGCAACTTACCATAAAGTCAGGGGATGTTGTGATTGTTATAATATCTGAACATACATTATTGGTAAGATTATAAACAGCCCAATCATAGTCATCGTAGGAATTTGGGGAAATTAGAAAACTTACAGTTCCACTTGTTTGAGCTGTAAATGTGTACCACACATCATTTTTTTCTCCAC
>JBNGDT010000006.1:0-734 GCA_049975305.1 Bacteroidales bacterium
AATTAGCTATAAAAATGAATTTAGGTATAACATTAAGTAATCATATTAAAATAAAAGAGGTACTCCCTATGTGAAATTGAAACAAATTGCATAAAATATTTGATAATTAATTTGGTTTATAACTTAGAATTCGAGACGATTCTCGTTCTACTTCGACAAGCGCAATACACCGCTCGAATCCCTCAGCCACCTATAATATCAAGATAAAGTAGGTTGCTGAGGGTTCCGGCGGTAGTCGGAAAGTCTCGAAGATACTGGACACATTTTTCGTGCCAACAAAGGAAAAATGTCAGCATTTTACTTTACAAAACGAAATCTGTATCTTTACATGCTTGAAAAAACATTGGTGTATGGAACATCATTTCATCAACCTACAAATACAAGACAAGATTGCCGACCTGCACATCCACAAGCCGGAAAAAATGAACGCCATGGATGCTAAGTTGCTTCAGGAGTTTAGCGAGAACATTACCAATCTTGAAAAAACCAACGACATCAAAGCACTGTTCATAACAGGCACACCCGACGTTTTTTCTGCAGGTGGTGACCTTCAGTACATGGCAAAAATGAATGAATCAGAAGGGTGCAAGGCATCCGCATTGATACAGGGTATTTTTAACCGCATTGAATCCCTTCCCTTTCTTACCATCAGCCTTGTACAGGGCATTGCCTTTGGTGGCGGGCTGGAATTATGCCTGTGCTGCGACGTATGTATCGCCGGGGATAAAGCAAAA
>JBNGDT010000006.1:744-6452 GCA_049975305.1 Bacteroidales bacterium
TGTCGCAGTTGTTATACACCATGACATACCAAAAGTTTATGACTCCCACCGAAGCCTATTCATGCGGGCTGATACAGGATATTGTCAGGGATGAAGACCTGGAAAAATTCAAAGCCGTATATAAACAAAAACTGCAGGCAATACGTACAGATACGCTGGTAAAAATAAAATCTCACATCAAACAGACCGGTGCATACCTTCACAATCCCGATCGCACCAAGTCGTTTGAAAACGAATCCAAACTGTTCAGACACCTGCTTGAAAAAGAAGGCAGGGATAAAATAAACGCGTTTTTTGAGCAGAGAAAAAATGAAAAATAGCATTATGGAACGTTATGTTTTTTCAGGTACTGGTTTTGTCCCCGGCCAATATTCCATCACCAACCAACAAATTGAACAGGCCATTGATGAAGGCTTCCTTTACGGGTTCAACAAAATCCGTGTTGAACAAGGTGATTCATATAATGCGTACCTTGAAGAGGGCGGCAAACTTAAGCCTTTTTCATTCATTGCAGAACACAAGATGGGATTTCGCGACCGCCGGCATGTGGTGCCTTTTCCGCCTGCAAAAAAATCCTACCCCAAAGCTGACAACAGCCTTGACCTTGCCATAAAAGCATCACGGCAGGCCATTGACAACGCCGGATTGTCCCCGCAAGACATCGACATGTGGATGGTAAGTACGGCCACAGCCCATGAAAAAGCCCCCGGCCTGGCAGCCACGCTAAAATGCTATTTTGTGCCTTTCGACAATCAAACACCAACACATAGCCTCACATCAGCCTGTGTGGGATTTAACATCAACCTGGAGCTGGCCATACAAAAAATGAAGCAGCATCCCGATATGAAACACATTCTGCTTGTTCATACGGAGGTCATGTCTGAGTTGCTGTGCAACGAAAAAGATTTTGTCCCTTTGACCAGTTTTGGCGATGCCTCTGCAGCCGTTGTGTTATCACGCATTGAAACAAAACAACCTGTTGGAGTTCAACACATCTGCAATTATGAAGATTTGCGCATGATTGATTTCCTGGGGGCAGATAAATACGGGGATATGTACATGGAACCACGTGTTGTGAAAAGCAGGGCTGTGCCCAACATGGTAAATGTAGCCATGGAAATCAGTAAAAAAGACAACAAAAAACCCGCTGATTATGATTACTACATTCCCCACCAAACGGGACATGCCATTGTCAAATCGGTGATAAAAGCCGCCCGGATTCCCGATGACATATGTTGCCAGGATGTACAGTTAAAGTACGGGAATCTTTCGGGTGCTTCGGTACCGGCATCCTATCATGAGCTGCTTACCAACGGAAAACTTAAACCGGGCATGCACATTCTGACATCCGTTGCCGGTCTTGGTGGTGAATACGGTGGGTTTTCATACATTGTACCTGAGGCAGTAAAATTTGATTCCAAAGGCAGCATGCTGGAGGGCAAAACGGTTTTTATTACCGGCAGCACCGGCGATTTGGCTCAAAAAACCATCGAAATCCTGGCTGATCAACACGCCAATTTGCTGTTGCATTACCGCAACGATAATAAATTAGCTGGCTTGAAAGACAAACTTAAAAAATATACCGGAAACATACAGTACCTGAAAGCTGACCTGGCCAAACCGGAGGAGGTTGAAAACATGGCCAAAGATATAAAATCACAGGGAATAGCTCCCGATTACCTGATTCACATCGCAGCAGCCACCGGAAATTTGAAACGTGCTTCGGAAGTCACTGACAAAGAAATGAAGGAAGTGGAACACGTCAACCACAGGGCAGCGCGCATCATCATTGAAACCTTGTTTGATGACATAAAAGAAGCCGTGCTTTTTGTCGGCTCTGTTGCTGAAGAAGCCCTATTCAGCGGATCATCAGCCTATGTGGCCTCGAAAAGGGCACTTCACGCCTATGCCGTTGACCTGGCAATGCGGTATTATCAACACAACAAACGGGTTGTGTATTACATGCCCGGGATCATTGACGGTGGGATGATGGGCAAACTCAGCGAAGCACAAAAAAGTGCATCCATGCAATCCGTACGTCAAACCCGGCTCATTGAGCTGGACAAAATTGCCGACAACCTGGTAAAATCCTTGTACCTGCCAAAAATACAAGGTGTTGAAGCCGAATACGAAGGCGCATTGATGGTACGAAGGGACGGCTATTTAAAGGAGGATTTATCATGAACAATTTCATTTTCAGCGGATACGGACACGCTGCCGGCAGGTATGAAATCACCAATGCTGATATCATGGCAGCCATCAGGAAAGAATTTTTGAAAGGCTTCAGGGAAGACAAAATCCTTAACAGCGACAACTATCAGGCATTTCTGAAAAAACACCCCAACGTCTCTCCTTTTGATTATTTTGCAGGCTACAAAATGGGATTTTTCAAACGCCGGCATGTCAGGCCTTTTCCCCCTGTACGGAAAAAACTGTTTTATGCTGAAACTTCCCTTGAACTGGGGGTAAAAGCCATTCACAATGCCATCAGCGATGCCGGATTGCAAATAGGCGACATTTCCGCCTGGTTTGTCAGTACCGTATCACCACATGAGCAGGCACCGGGCATTGCAGCCACCATCAAAGCGTACTTTACGGATTTTGACAATAACACACCTGTTGTCTCACTTGCCTCAGGTTGTTCGGGTTTCAACCTGAACCTTCAGCATGCCGTGGAATACCTGAAATCCCATCCGGAAGCAAAACATGTTGTGGTAGCCCACACCGAGACCATGTCGGATTTTCTTACCGAACGGATAAAATTTGTTCCGCTGGTTACCTTTGGTGATGCTGCTGCAGCCGTTGTGCTAACCCGTACAGAATCACACACACGCGAAGGTCTCTTGCACATCAGCAACTTTCAGGACATGCGCATGGTGGATTTTGTGGGTGTTGACAAAGCAGGTAATTTGTACATGGAAGATTCTGTGATCAAAGACAGGGCCATGGTCAACATGAGCAAAGCTGGCAGTGATATGCTTCAAACTACAGGATGGGACACCTCTTCTGTTGACTTGTTCGTTCCCCATCAAACCGGAAATGCCATCCTTATCCCAACAGCAAAAAACATTGGATTCACTGACAAACAGCTATATACTGATGCTCAAAAACTGTATGGCAATGTCTCCGGGGCCACCATTCCAATAGGTTTATCCTTGCTGCACGATGAAAACAAATTGAAACCGGGGATGAAAATTTTGAGTGCTGTGGCTGGTGTTGGCGGCAAATACGGCGCTTTCAGTTACCTGGTACCACAAACAAAACAACCTGCTGCATCTGTATTGCATAAAAAAGACCTGGCAGGAAAAACCTGCCTGATAACGGGAAGCACCGGTGCCCTGGGCACGGAAATAGCATTGGAAATGGGCAAGCGGGGCGCCAGCTTGTTTCTGCATTATGCCCATGATGAAAAAGCAGCAGTAAATCTGGCTGAGGATGTCAGAAAACAAGGGGGAAAAGCCACGTGTATCCGGGCAGATTTTACAAACAAGGAAGATATCACCACCCTTGTTGATACCATATTCACTGAAACGGACACACTGCATTACCTTGTCCATGCGTCGGGCATCAGCGAAGACCTCAACAAGCAGGATATTCCCAGTGAGGCAGACATTATGCAAATCAATTGCTTTGCCCCGCTGGAAATCAGCAAAAAGTTGCTTCCCCTGTTAAAGGAAACCGTTCTGTACATTGGCACAGCCGCAGAAGACATCCCGATAGCAGGCTTCCCGGGTTTTACCGCATCAAAATCCTGTTTACACGGCTCAGCAGGCAGCGCAGCAGGGGAATACATATCACAAGGCATCCGTACCATTTATTATATGGCCGCTTTGCTTGACAAGGGCACCAGTAAAAACATTCCTCCAAAAGAAGCCTTTAATTTTATGCTGAAAAACGGCCAGGAAACGCCCGTACCGATAAACGAAACAGCATACCGGATTGTTAGTTCGCTGTATATACCAAAGGTGCTGGGTGTGCAAAACAGCTACGAAGGTCCTATGGTAGTTCGCCGTGACGGGTATGTGCTGGAAACGGATGTATGATAACCATACCAGTACTTGCCCCTGTGGTAAAATAGGAAAACCCAAAAAAGGATAACTTTGAGTTTGCAGATACAACTAAATCGAAAAATCAAAATAATTAGGCAGGAGGGGTTAATTAGTACCTCTTAGTATCTTATCAATAATATTCGTGTAATTTTTGCCAGTGTTTCTGTATTTGCTCGCAATTCATTCTTAAATGGTTCTGCAAATTTGGGATAGTCAAAAATACGTATTCCCTTCGAATATAAGTAAGATGTCTCATTCCTTTGGAATGGCAAACTTGTGGGAGAGTGCCAGTTATAATTACCCTGTCCATGCAACTTAGTTCGCCAGCTATCTTTTTTCAATATGTTGAGGTCAATAGTTCCATGGACGAATGTTACATATTTTTTCCCTGTTTGGTTCTGGCTTGTCAAGGTTAGGTATATAATCATCACAGATAACAGGCTTTTTTTTATCTTTGTGCAAAACATTTTAATGATGCTGATTAAAGTCGGACTTCTTATCTCTGTATTGCTTCAGATTGGGGCTACGGTACTTGCCATAAGCCTTATTCGCAAAACCCGGTATAACGCTTCATGGATACTGATTTCCATTGCTTTTGTATTTATGGCTTTCCGCCGTATTTATGAGTTGTTCGAAGTTTATACCTCTCCGGAATTTCCGCATTCACTGGTAACCAGTTGGATAGACGTGGTCATTTCACTGTGTGTGTTCACCGGCACTATATTCATTCGCCGAATTTTTGAAGTACAGGCAGAACTGGACAAACTAAAAAAGCAACATGAAGCAAAAGTGTTATCTGCGGTGATTCAAACGGAAGAAAAAAACAAGCGAATGTTTGCACGTACGTTGCATGATGGCCTTGGCCCGATTCTGTCAAGTGTAAAAATGATGCTTAGTTCGGTTCCAGGCAACAAAGACAAACATGAAACAGAACAAGTCATTAAAAAATCTGAAGCTGGCATAGATGAAGCCATCGAAAGCCTGAAACAAATTTCAAACCTTATGAATCCGCACATCCTGGAAAGTTATGGGTTGATACGGGCGATTGATCGCATTATCGCCAAATACAATGAAACCGAAAAGCTGCAGGTATTACTACAGGAAAACCTGGGAACCAAACGCCTTAACCATAAAGCTGAACTGGCAGCATATCGGATTGTCAGTGAATTATTAAACAACACAGTACAACACGCCAGGGCTGATGAAGTCACAATACATATTTTACTTGACAATAAAGACCTGCGGATCATATATTCTGATAACGGACAGGGTTTTGACATGAATACTGATCATGAAGGCATGGGCTTATCCAACATTGAATCGCGGGTAAAAGCCCTGAATGGGGAATGTAACATACACAGCAGCCATGGTAAAGGATTTTATGCAGACATTAAAATCAAGGCTTTATGAAAAAATTAAAAATATGCCTCGTTGATGACCACCAATTGTTTCGGGAAGGTATCCGGTTTTTGCTGGAACGTATAGATAACATCGAAGAAATACGTGAAGCTGATAGCGGTGCATCTTGTCTAAATTTATTGAAATCATGGCAACCAAACATCATCCTGATGGACATCGAAATGAATGGCATAAACGGCATTGAAACCACCATCCGGGTCAAAGAGAAATACCCTGATATTGATGTGATTGCCCTGAGTA
>JBNGDT010000006.1:6462-29364 GCA_049975305.1 Bacteroidales bacterium
TGAGTATGTATGCCGGTGAAGATTATTACAGTTCTATGATTGATGCAGGTGCTTCAGGTTTCATTTTGAAAAATTCCAAGTTTGAGGAAGTTGAACAGGCAATAAAGACAGTATCAGAAGGACACAGTTATTTTTCCCCTGACATCATGGATGCCATGATCAACAAGCTATACAAAAAGCGGGGACAAAAACAAGGCAGCAAACTCAGCACACGTGAAACAGAAATACTATATCAGATTTGCAAAGGACTTTCAAACCAGGAAATCGGGAAAAAATTGTATATTAGCAAACGCACTGTTGACAAACACCGGGAAAATATCCTTATCAAAACAGGGACAAACAACACAGCCGAACTTGTAATGTACGCTGTAAAACACGGGATAGTAAACATATAAATTACGTGGTTCTAATCCTATGCATTGTTGATGAATTAAAAATTTATGTTTCCAAAAATCACTGTATAGAGCTCAAAATAAGGGATTAGAATTTTCTTCCCGTGTTCAATGGTAATTTCAAATCAAATGTTATTTTATAGCAAACTACATTAACCATGAGGCTACGTATAAAGACGTATTGTTACGTACATTTCCTTATTTTTTAAATAGGATAAATCCCTGATAAAAGATGTTACCGGGATAATTTACTTTGTGTGAAATCAATATTCGCACATATGTTGTCACCGCTATTCAGCATTATTTTGGTACCGCTTATCATATCCATTTTTTTAGCAATCAACATGGGTGGTAGCGGCACCGCTCCTGCTTTTTCGGCTGCGGTGGGAGCCAATGTTATTCGTAAGAATCTGGTACCGGGGATTTTTGGAATCATGGTGTTTCTCGGTGCTATTGTGGCAGGAAAAGGAACAGCATCAACCATTGGAAAAGGATTGCTGCCCCTGGAGTATATGAACTTAACGGTAGTCAGTATCATCCTCTTTTCTGTGGCCATAGCATTGCTCATGGCAAATACCTTTGGCATTCCACAGTCCACAAGTCAGGCTACAGTGATGGCGGTTGTAGCTCCTGCAGCATACTTCAACGAACTTAACACACACAAGCTGTTTGTTGAAATCATTCCTACCTGGCTGATAATGCCCATCATATCATTTGTGATTTGTTTTTTGTTAGGGAAGTTTTTATATAAACCCCTGCGTAAACGCGGCTGGACCATGTCATCAAGAGTAAACAGAAACCCGTTGCTGAAAGGCATTATCGTTCTGATGGCATGCTATGTCGCTTTTTCCATAGGCTCAAATAACGTTGGCAACGCAGCAGGCCCGGTAACAACTATGCTCATCAACGAACTGGAAATAGACCCGATGTCATCGAATTTTACCACCATATTGATACTGGTGGTGTTGATTATTGCACCAAGTTTTACCATCGGAAGTTCCATTTTTGGCAACAAACTGCTGCAAAATACAGGCAAGGAAATCATCCTTTTTGGGCGTTTCGAAGCGGTGATCATCAGTTTTGTCTCTGCAAGTCTTTTGCTTGTTGCATCTATCACAAGGGGTATCCCTACATCCCTTGTTCAACTCAACGTTGCAGCTATCATCGGGATTGGGGTGGCCAAAATGGGGGCAAGGCACATTTTCAGAAAAACCCAGGTCAACCGCTTTTTCGTGATGTGGATCGTCTCACCTGCCATCGCTTTTGGATTGTCATACATGCTAACCATGTTGTTTGATACTTTTAATATTCATTTGTAAAAACAACTACTGTTATGAAAAAAAACAGTATTATTTGTTTCATTTTATTAGGCATTTCATTCCCTTCGATGGCTCAGCTTAGCTTAGATGCAGAATACCGTCCAAGATTTGAGTTGAGACATGGGTACCGGAATCCGGCACAAGTTGATGATCCATGGATTGGCTGCATTTCGCAACGCAGCAGGCTCAATCTGACTTATTCAAAACCTAATTTCCGCCTGCATTTTAGTCCGCAGGATGTGCGTGTCTGGGGCGATGAGCAACTGGCAAGCAGCACGGGGGTGTATGGTGATGATGCTTCACTCACTCTTTTTCAAGCGTATGCTGAGATAAGAACAGGCAATGTCGGGTATGTTTCTGTTGGCCGTCAGCCATTGGTTTACGATAATCAACGGTTGCTGGCGGACCGGAACTGGAACCAAAACGGGTTGGCTTACGATGCTGTGGTATTCAAAGGCCATCTGAACAAGTGGGATTTACACGCAGGGGCATCGTGGAACAGCAATGCAAGTCTGGCCGATAATTGTTACCCATCCGATAGAATAAAGTCGCTTAATTATTTATGGTTAAACAGAAAGTTTTCAGAACAGTTTCATGCTTCGTTCCTGCATATTGCTTCCAGCAAAACACAGACCGATACCACTGAACGGCTTTATTTCAGGCAAACATCCGGAATCTATGTGGATTACTCAGGCGATGCTTTGAATTTTCTGTCCAATCTGTATTATCAATACGGGAAAAACAAGCAGAATAACACCATCAATGCCTGGCTTGCCGATGCAAAACTGTCTTATCGTATTGGTAAATTCAAACCGGGGCTGGGGTTCAGCTATTTGTCAGGCGATTCAAATCCCGGGACAGGCAAAGACCAACTGTTCGATGTGTTGTATGGTGCCCGTCACCGCTTTTTTGGTCACATGGACTATTTTCGCAATATTCCTTCGCACACAAATTACGGCGGGCTTGAGGACTATTACCTGTTTACCGGGTATAATATCTCAAACGCCATCAGCATAAAAGACACCTGGCATTACTTCAGGTTGGCCAGTACCAACCAATTAACTCCAAACCAAAAAAATCTGGGCATGGAAAATGAAATATCCATCAACTGGAAAATCAATGAATATATTGAATTTGAATCATCATGGTTGATATTCAATACAACAGAGGCATTTCAGACATTGAAAGGATACGCATCAGACAAATATCCACAATTCTTTTACATCGAACTGACAATAAATCCAACATTATTCACAAATCTTAAAAATTAGAACTATGAAAACGAAATTATTAGTAACAAGCTTAATTTTACTTTTGCTCACTGCTTCATGTGGCAATAAGTCAAGTAAAGAAGACACAATCAACATTTCAGGTGCATTTGCACTCTATCCACTTGTGGTAAATTGGAGTGAGGTTTATAAAGCAGGGCATCCCGAAGTGAGTTTTAATATTTCAGCCGGTGGTGCAGGCAAAGGCATGTCTGATGCTTTAGCTCAAACCATTGACCTGGGGATGTTTTCCAGGGAGATCTCAGAAGAAGAATTTTCGCGGGGTGTATATCATATTGGTTTGTGTAAAGATGCGGTATTACCTACCATCAGTGAAGAAAATCCTTATTTAAAGGTTTTGAAAGAACGTGGGTTAACCCGGGATGAGTTTAAAGCCATTTTTATTGATGGTACCATTACAAACTGGAGCGATCTGGAAGGAATAACATCAGATCATCCAATAGAGATTTACACACGCTCTGATGCCTGTGGTGCTGCCGGCACATGGGCAAAATATCTTGGCGGAACACAGGAAGACCTTAAAGGCACAGGAATTCATGGTGACCCAGCACTGGCAGCAGCAGTGGCCAAAGACGAGTATGGGATTGGTTTCAACAACACCATTTATATTTACGATATCAAATCCAATAAAAAGCAGGCCGGAATGGAAGTTATTCCCATTGATCTCAATAATAATGGTCAAATTGATCCTGATGAAAATTTTTATGGTGACTTTACCATGATATTATCAGCCATTGCAAAAGAGAAATACCCTTCTCCCCCGGCACGTGAATTGTATTTTGTATCCAAAGGGAAACCCGAAAAAAAGGCATGTATAGAATTTATCAAGTGGTGTTTGACAGATGGACAGGAATATGTTAAAGAATCCGGGTATGTACCTATTTCCGAAGAAAAAATAGCATCCTACCTGAAAAAACTTGAGAAATAATGCCTAATTTTAGGAATACATACAATTGGTTTACAAGCAAATGGATGCTATTTACCTTGGTTATAATTCTCTGTTTGCCTGTTATTATTGGTATTTCACTGGGATTTAGGTCAGCAGACATACTTCAGAACAACAGGCTGATTGATCTGCTTTTTTCATCGGCATGGTCTCCCCGTGCCGGTAAATTCGGATTTCTTCCTTTTATTTTGAGCTCAGCGTATGTGACGGTGATAGCTTTTGTGCTATCTGCACCGGTATGTCTGCTGGCAGCAATTTACATAACACAGTTTTCAAAACCACGAATGATGAAAATCATGTATCCGGTTGCTGATGTTATGGCAGGCATTCCATCGGTAATTTACGGGATGTGGGGCATCATAGTTATCATTCCATTTGTAAGGGAGGTTCTGGCACCATTGTTCAATGTGCATACTACAGGATATTCCATCTTATCCGGAGGCATTGTGCTGGCGGTAATGTGCATACCGTATATGCTTAACATGCTGATTGAATCATTTAAGACTGTGCCGCTTGGGTTACGTGAATCTGCCCTGTCATTAGGAGCTACTCATTGGGAAATGGTAAAACATGTAGTGGTGAGAAAAAGTTTTCCCGGCATCCTGTCTGCTTTTGGCTTAGGCATCACTAAAGCGCTTGGGGAAACCATGGCTGTCATGATGGTTGTCGGAAATGTGGTGCAATTCAGTCTTAATCCATTTGACCCGGCTTATCCGCTTCCGGCACTTATTGCCAATAATTTTGGCGAAATGATGTCAATACCGATGTATGATTCAGCCCTTATGTTTGCAGCATTGATACTTCTAATAGTCATCCTGCTGATAAATCTGTTTTTCAGGTATTTTATTTACAAAAGCAAAAAAGTACAATGAGAAATACAAAACATATAGAACAGGCTTTTTTTAAATTTTTATCAGGATTTGCCTGTTATTTTGTGATTGCCATTTTGTGCTTAATTATAAGCATTATATTCATTAAAGGCATAGGTTCACTCAGTTGGGAGATGGTAAGCCAGTCACCTAAAGGAGGATATTATTATGGCGGCGAAGGTGGTGTGCTAAATGCTATCCTCGGCTCTCTGTATATTGCAGGCGGTGCCGTTTTGATTGCCATGCTTCTTGGTGCTCCGGCTGCCCTTTTTATCAATGGATTTTTGATACGGTACAAGCGATTACAAAATACACTACGGTATTTGTTGGATGCCCTGTGGGGAATTCCTTCTATTGTTTATGGTGCCTTTGGGTTTACAATCATGCTGTATTTTGGCATGAACGCATCCTTGCTGGCCGGAATAATAACCGTAGCATGCCTGATCACCCCCATTATGATACGCAGTTTTGATGAAGTGCTCTCCACCATCCCAACAGACCTGTATGAGGCAGCACTTTCCCTGGGGTCCACACGCACAGAACTCACATGGAAAGTAATTTTTAAACAAGGCTTACCGGGATTTGTCACGGCTGTATTGCTAGCATTTGGCAGAGGCATTGGCGATGCCGCATCTGTATTATTCACAGCAGGATATACCGATCAGTTGCCATCGGGATTACACGATCCGGCAGCAACACTACCGCTATCCATTTTTTTTCAGCTCAGCTCACCAATGCCCGAAGTCAGAGCCAGAGCTTATTCAGCTGCAGCCATTTTAACAATCATCATCTTAATAATTACCATATCATCACGACTATTGGCCAGAAAATATTCAAAAAATAATTTAAAATAGCTATGCAAAATAACGGACATACCCAGTCAGACAATTGCCCCAATACCGGCAAAGACAGCTCAAATACCATCATTATCAGAAACTTAAATGTTTATGCAGGGGACCATCATATACTAAACGGGATAAACCTGGATATACCAAAACACAAAATTACGGTTATACTGGGGCCATCAGGATGTGGAAAAACCACCTTGCTCAAAAGCATGAATCGATTAACCGATTTGTACAGAGAACTTGAGGTAAGTGGCCAGATATGCATTAATGGCGAAGATATCATGCAAAGCCACAAGGACCTGTCCATGTTGCGGCAAAAAACCGGACTTCTATCCCAAAAGCCTTATCCTCTACCTGTTTCATTGTACAAAAACATCACGTATGGTCCCAGGCTCAAGGGCATAAAAAACAAGAAAATTCTTCACAAAATTGTTAAGAAACAACTTGAGGAGGTTGGTTTGTGGGAAGAAGTTAAGGATAGACTCAATGCTTCTCCGGATTGTCTGTCCATCGGACAGCAACAACGCCTTTGCCTGGCACGCGGTCTGGCGGTAAAACCCAGCGTTATCCTGGCTGATGAACCCACATCTGCGTTGGATCCGACCTCCAGCAAAATCATTGAAAAGCAATTCCTGAAAATAAAAAAAACGTACACCATTGTTCTTGTCACTCATATAGTCAGACAGGCAATGAGACTTTCAGATCACGTTGTGTTTATGCACAATGGAAAAATCATTGAAACAGGCGGCCCCGAGGTGTTTAAAAATCCCAAAACAGAAAAAATGCAAGAGTATTTAATCAATGGAAATTAAATGATGTAAATACAATGTCCTCCAGAGGCTTTCTGGTTTGCTCATGTTTTTCAGGGTGATTTTTTGTCTGAAAATGCACGCGGGCTGTATGTTTCGCTGTGTTACCAGCAATCTAACTCTCATATAACTCTTTCTAAATGTAAAGTTATCTTTTTTGTAGTTCACGTGTTTTTTTTCAGGGGCGAGTATTGGTAAATAAGAATACAGAGTTTTTCGTAAAAATAAGAATACAGAATTTTGGGTCTTGCGCTTCGCTGTAAATAAATCCTGATAACAAAAAGAAAGTTACTATTAATTGGCTATAACGGTTAGTATAAGAATAGTAGCCGATTGCGGGCTTCGTTATTTTCACCCGCTATAAATTTCCTACGGAACACTGCTGTTTCAATTTGCTTATTCATAGGCTACTGGGTATAGGTGCTGTTACCGCCGGTTATTCTATCATTATCTTTTCCGTCTTAATTATCTCTCCATTGCACATAAGTCTAATAATATACAGCACTGATTTAAATTCATTTCGGTCAATCACAGAAGTCTTATTTACCAGTTGGATTTAATAAATTAAACATTGTACCTTTGAGTTTAAACATTGTACTCTTGAGTACGTTAATTATAAATTAAACGGATGTGGTCTTGACATTTTTATTGAGCGGCCTATAAAAATTTATTTTTTTATGTAAGTTTGCACATACATGAGTTATAAGCCTTTGAAATAAAATCAACATAGATTATGACAAAATGAAAGATGGCTTTATAGAATATTGTTGATTATGAGGTAATTAGAAATTGAAATGTAAAATATACCCATACTGTAACTAACTATAAATCTACAAATTATGGGATTTTGTAACAATAGAATATTTTGTATCTATCTAACTAACAGATAAGTACCTTTAATAATATTTAACCGAAAATTTTGTACATAACATAACAGAATAAATTGTAACATTTATCTTGATTTTGAAGTAAAGATAGATTTTACTTCTTATTTCGTTATTCAGATGTTCGTTATTCTATTGTTCTTTCGTGCTAACGTTTTTCCCATTTCCCTGTCATCCGTCTTTGTTGTTAATATGTTGAGTATATGTCCTCAAAAAAGTGTTCCTGGATGTTACGTAAGTTAGCTGATTCGTCATCATAGCGATTGATCATGCTCACAACAATCACTTCTTTTCCGCTTTTTGCCTCGAGGTATCCGGCATAACAATTTACACGTTTTATGCTGCCGGATTTCCCGGTAAATTTAGAATGAAAATCGTTATTTCTACCAAAGTATTTCAATGTTCCGGATACTCCGCTGATAGGCAGTGAAGCTTTAAAGGCATCAGCGTATTCAGAATCGTACATGTACTTTAAAATATAAGCCAGTTGATAAGCTGATACCTGGTTAAACCCGGACAGTCCACAGGCATCTTCAAGTTTCATCCCTTCTGTTCGGAGGCCTTTTTCATTCCAATACGTGATCAGATTTTGCAGCGCTTCATCCATGATCCGTTTTTCACTAAACAATAAACCGATCATGTTGGCATACAGATTTATGCTTTTGTAGTGGGTGAGTTTTATCAGATCAGTCAGTGGCGGGGATTTCAGGGTATGAATGGTTTTTGTTTTTGAGTTTGGGATGCCGGTAGTTGCATTCCCTGTTACCTCAATGCCGTTTTTTTCAAGTTCATCCCGCAAGTGTTTAGCTGTAAGCAAAGCTGGATTTGGGATAGCCCCTTTGATGGTAAAATTATCATGGCCGGCAGGAAGTGTTCCCCGCACTGTGCGTTGCGGGGTGCCCGGAATACCAAAAATATAAGCATGGTCGCCACCTCCTTCTGCAGCTGTTACCTGATTTTGAAATTCTATATTCAAATCATCAGGGGTGATTTTTTTGATGACGGTTGCATCACCGGCTTTGGTTCCTGTGTCAAAACTCAACTGATAGGTGTTTTCATAAATGTTAAGCAATGAAGGTGATGCTCCATAATAATTGGCTATGTCTTCCCATATCCAGGTGCGCGGAATTTTGTTCAGTAAATCCTGATTTTCAGAGCCAATAATGTCGCCGTCAATTTTTATTATGCCAGTTTCTTTAATAGCGTCAGACCAGCTTTTTAAAAAAGAAAAAGGGGTATAATAATAATTCGGAAAACGCATCGAACCCAAAGCGGGATCACCACCACCAAGTATATAGACATTGCCATGCAAAACCCCGTCTTCAATTTTTCCACTTATGGCCAGCTTTGTTTCAAAACAATGCTCCGAGCCAAATTTGTCCATCGCTGCTGCCGTTGCAATGATTTTCATTGTTGAAGCCGGTGTCATGCTTATATGTTCCCTGTGGGCTTCAAGTGTTTTTCCCGTTTTTGTATCCATTACGATATAGGATACGCCGGCAGTTTGTAATTCTGGCACTTTATCCGGAGACTGGGGAAAAGTACCTGTACAAATAAGGGTCAGCGATAAGATAATCAACAGTTTTCTGAATTTCATAAGCAACATAGTTTAAAACTTTAAATATAATTATTATTTGTACGATATCAAAAACACTTATAAATCTCTTTGTAACTGATCACCATCAATAAGAGTAGCTTTTCACCACATTACCACGGAGTAGTTACCTCTCTTTAAATTTACAGTTAGTTTGGGGGAATTCTGAATCGTTATAGTAAAGGTCGAATAAAACCTAAAGTTCCAACCATTTTTGAACACCTGAACATCTTTTTACTTACTTTTGTTATCCTTATAAATTGATAAATTGATTTAATTATGACAACACAAAAATATAAAAAGGTATTATTGGTTATTTTAGACGGTTGGGGCTTGGGCGATGGTAGCAAAGGCGATGTAATATCACAGGCTGACACGCCTTTTTTTGATTCACTATGCGAAAAGTATCCCAACGCCAAACTGATGACTCATGGTGAAAATGTTGGCCTGCCGGCAGAGCAGATGGGAAATTCAGAAGTGGGACATTTGAATATCGGTGCCGGGCGCATTGTGTACCAGGACCTGGTTAAAATTAACCTGGCTATAAAAGATGGCAGTTTTTTCAAAAATAAAAGGCTTGTGAAGGCCATGGATTATGCCAAAAAAAACAACAAAGCCGTGCATTTTCTGGGGCTTGTGTCCCCAGGTGGTGTACATTCAATGGATTCCCATCTTGTTGCCTTGTGTAAAATGACAGCACAGCAAAAACTGAATGATGTGTATATTCATGCTCTTACCGATGGCCGTGATACCGATCCCAAATCAGGACTGGGGTATGTTAAAAATGTCCGGGAACAAATTAAAGACACCCCGGCACAGTTTGCAAGCCTGGCAGGCAGGTATTATACCATGGATAGGGACAAACGCTGGGAACGCATAAAAGCAGGATACGATGCTATGGTACATGGCAAAGGCAAAACATATGATGATATACTCACTGCGATACAGGCATCTTATGATGATGGTGTTACCGATGAATTTATTAAACCTGTGGTGCTGGTAAATGACAAAGGGGAACCCCGTGGCACAATCAATGAAGGTGATGTGGTGGTCGCTTTTAATTTCCGTACCGATCGCCTCCGTCAAATTACCGTCGCCCTGACACAAAAAGACATGCCTGAATATGATATGCATACAATTCCCCTCAAATACCTGACCATGACACGCTATGATGAATCTTTCAGGGGGATAGAAGTGGTTTTTGAAAAAGAAAATGTCAAAAATACTCTAGGGGAATTTTTATCGCATCAAAAGTTGAAACAACTACGCATCGCAGAAACTGAAAAATATGCCCATGTAACCTTTTTCTTCAGCGGTGGGCGTGAAGAAGAGTTTGATGGTGAATCACGTATTATGGTGCCATCACCGAAAGTGCCAACTTACGATTTGCAACCTGAAATGAGTGCGCCGGAAGTAGCCGACCGGCTTGTTTCAGAATTAAAATCGGAGAAACACGATTTTATTTGTCTAAATTTTGCAAATTGCGATATGGTTGGACATTCAGGTATATATGATGCCATCATGAAGGCTGTTGAAACGGTGGATAAACAACTTGAAAAAGTGATTTCTATGGCTCTTGAACACAATTACGATGCACTCGTTATTGCTGACCATGGTAACGCTGACAATGCCATTAATTCGGATGGCAGCGAAAACACAGCGCATTCGTTAAATCCGGTGCCGGTGATTGCCGTTACAGACCGTTTTTCACACATTACAGACGGACAACTTGCCGATGTAGCACCCACCATATTGAAATTGATGGGATTTAAAAAACCGGTTGAAATGACAGGCAAAGTACTTATTAGCTTATGATTTCTATTGAAAACACTTTGGTAAGCCTGGATGTAATTGAAACGGAGTTTGCCTGCAATGTAAATAAATGCAAAGGCGAGTGTTGTGTTCAGGGAGATTCGGGACCGCCAATCACACAGAAGGAAGAGCAAATCCTGAAAAAATTATTCCCACAGCTTAAAAAACGGATGAAACCTGAATCCGTTAAGCGGGCTAAACTGCATGGGCTGAGTTTCGTTGACCAGGAAAATGAACTGGTTGTCATGATCCACCAAAATTCAGGGGAATGTATTTTTGCCATCCAGAAAAAAGGCATTACAAAATGTGTCATTGAAGACTTGTATTTGAAAGGGAAAATCAATTTCCGCAAACCGGCTTCCTGCCACCTGTATCCTGTCAGGATCAAAACATACCCGGATTTCATTGCTGTTAATTATGACTCATGGGATATTTGCAAACCTGCTTTGCAACGGGGAAATAAATTGAGAATGCCACTGTATAAATTTGTGAAAGAAGCACTTATCCAACAGTTTGGAACTGCATGGTATGCACAACTGGAAATCGCGGCTGAGGATTTTTTACAGCAGAAAAATAACAAAAATATTTAGCATGCGTTTGTTTTGTATTATCTTTATTGCAATGTTGAAAAAACTTACAATCATTAGTGTTGTATGTTTGTTTACTACAGCTATCGTGTATGCACAGCAAAAGCCTGTGCGTACAACCGAGCCATTGAGTAAATGGGAAAGACGGTTTGGGAAAATAGCCCTGAATGGTAAAATATATCAGACTGGTAGTAACTGGCTTACGGCCGGATTTGGTTTGGGACACAGCCTAACACTCGAAGAAAGGCATCTCAATATGGCAGTAGCCTATCATTTTAGGTATAAACCCATTTATTTCAAAGTGGGGTATCATTATACCGATGAATCCTTTTTTCTGCATAACCGTTTGCAAAACATCACATTTCATAATGATTTTGTTACCGGCGTTGGCATAAGGCACGAATTGAATCACTTTAATTTTGCCTTTTTTATATGCCCAACACTTGCTTATGGGAGTGTAGCACGCACAAATGAACCAAATGTAGCTGATAAATATTTTGCACTTGGCGTCATTCCTGAGGTGCAACTGACTTATAAATTCTTTTACGATGTGGGTATCGGGACATCATTGTATGGTAGTTTTAATAAGCACCACCAGTGTGTTGGTGTTAGGTTTCATATCTATTTTTCAGGAGCGTACAGAGGAGAATACTAAATTTGTAAATAGTAAGGCATATATAACTGAATACTGAATAATGGTTAATCAAAATTATATAATAAATTAAATACACATTAATTATGGACGACGTAAAAAATTACATTGAAAAAAACAAAGAAAGATTCCTTGAGGAGCTTTTTGGTTTGATTAGGATTCAATCCATCAGCTCAGAGAAAGCACACAAAGATGACATGGTAAAATGTGCTGAACGCTGGAAACAACTCTTGCTTGAAGCAGGTGCTGATAAAGCAGAAGTAAGCCCAAGCCAGGGAAACCCTGTGGTGTATGGTGAGAAGATCATTGACCCTGCAAAGCCTACGGTGCTGGTTTACGGCCATTACGATGTGATGCCGGTTGATCCCCTCGAAAAATGGAATACCGAACCGTTTGAACCGGTTGTCAAAGACGGTAAAATATGGGCTCGTGGTGCCGATGATGACAAAGGCCAGGCATTCATGCATGCAAAAGCCTTTGAATTTATGGTCAAAAAAGACAAATTGCCTTGCAATGTCAAATTCATGATTGAGGGTGAAGAAGAAATTGGTTCGCCAAGCCTGGGGCCATGGTGTGAAGAGCATAAAGAGATGCTTGATGCAGACATCATACTGGTTTCCGACACAAGCATGATCGCCCGGGATATTCCATCAATTACAACCGGCCTCAGAGGACTTGCCTATTGGGAAGTTGAAGTACAGGGCCCTGACCATGACTTGCATTCTGGTCTTTTTGGTGGTGCGGTTGCCAATCCAATCAACATCCTTTCAAAAATGATTGCTTCACTTACTGACGAAGACAATAAAATTACCATTCCTGGCTTTTATGACGATGTGCTTGAAGTGAGTGAGAAAGAACGTGCAAAATTGGCTGAAGCTCCCTTTAATGAAGAAGAATACAAAAAAGCCATTGATGTGGATGAATTGCATGGCGAAAAAGAATTTACCACCATGGAACGTACAGGCATCCGTCCCTCACTGGATGTTTGTGGTATCTGGGGTGGATATACCGGAGAAGGTGCAAAAACCGTATTGCCTTCCACCGCATACGCAAAAATTTCCACACGCCTTGTTCCTGACCAGGATTACAAAAAAATAGTCAAAATATTTGAAGACCACTTCAAATCCATTGCCCCGAAATCAGTGAAAGTAAAAGTAAAAACACTGCATGGCGGATATGGCTATGTTTGTCCCATTGAGTTGCCTGCTTATCAGGCAGCCGAAAAAGCCTTTGCCAAAACCTTTGGCAAAGAGCCTGTCCCTTTTCGGAGTGGTGGCAGTATTCCCATTATCTCTACTTTTGAAAAAGTGCTGGATACGAAATCCATTCTGATGGGCTTTGGACTGGAATCCGATGCAATCCATTCTCCCAATGAAAATTATCCTCTCTTTAATTTTTACAAAGGCATTGAAACGCTGCCGTATTTTTACAAATACTTTGCCGAAATAAAATAACAAAGCACCATTACAAAAAAAAACCACCAGTGAGCTCATTGGTGGTTTTTTTGAAAATGCTAAAAGAATGGTTATACAACATATATTTTAATGAAAATGTCATGCTTTTTATTTGTGCTTTTTTGTTAGATTTGCAGGCAATGAACATGTAAATATAAGAAAATGAATATTAGTCACATAGAGCATATCGGGATCGCAGTTAAAAATCTTGAAGAAAGCATTGCCTTTTATGAAGATACACTGGGGTTAAAGTGTTATGGCGTAGAAATCGTGGAAGACCAAAAAGTTAAAACTGCTTTTTTTAAAGTGGGAGATACGAAAATAGAGTTGCTTGAAAGCACCGATCCCGAAGGCCCTATTGGCAAATTCATCGAAAAAAAAGGTGCCGGATTGCATCACATAGCATTTGCTGTTGATGATGTGGATAAAAGTTTAAAGGAAGCTGAAGAAAAAGCTGTTCGAACCATTGATAAAACACCCAGAAAAGGTGCAGAAGGCTTGGAAATAGGTTTCTTACATCCCAAATCTACCTTGGGAGTGCTGACAGAATTATGTGAAGATAAAAACAAATAATATATGAACCAATCAGTCAGATTTCTGACTTTCGGCTTTAGTCTCGTAAATAGTTACTTGAAAAATTTACTATAAAATATGGCAATTGAAGACAAAATCAAAGAATTGATTGAAAAACGTGCCGAAGCCAGGTTGGGTGGAGGCGAAAAAAGAATTCAGGCTCAGCACGACAAGGGAAAATTCACCGCAAGAGAACGTATTGATATGCTTCTGGATGAAAATTCCTTTGAAGAATTTGATATGTTTATTACCCACCGTTGCACGGATTTTGATATGGAAAAGAAAAAATACCTTGGTGATGGTGTGGTAACAGGACATGGGACCATCGATGGCAGAGTGGTTTTTGTTTTTGCTCAGGATTTTACAGTTTTTGGAGGCAGCCTCTCTGAAATGGTTGCAAAAAAAATAGTAAAACTTATGGATGAAGCCATGAAAGTGGGTGCCCCTGTGATTGGTATCAATGATTCAGGTGGAGCAAGAATCCAGGAAGGGGTATTAAGTCTGGCAGGATATGCTGATATTTTTCAGCGAAACATCGAAGCCTCTGGTGTGGTGCCACAAATATCCGCTATTTTCGGCCCTTGTGCCGGAGGAGCTGTATATAGTCCGGCACTGACTGATTTTGTGTTGATGTTAGAATCATCTGCTTACATGTTTGTGACCGGACCAAAAGTAACAAAAACGGTAACCGGTGAAGATGTTAGCGTGAAAGACCTGGGAGGCTCTCATGTGCATGCAGCTAAATCAGGAGTAGCGCATTTTACATCTGAAAATGAGGAAGAAGGACTGATGATGTTGCGGAAATTGCTTTCCTATCTGCCTCAAAACAACCTCGAAGATCCCCCTCTATACAAATGCAAAGACCCCATCGACAGGGTGGATGAACAACTCAATCACATTATTCCAGACAACCCCAACAAACCGTATGATGTCACGGATGTTATTCTTAGCATTGTGGATGACAATGAGTTTATGGAAGTACACAGGCAATTTGCTAGGAATATTGTGGTAGGATTTGCTAAATTCAATGGAACCCCCGTTGGTATTGTCGCAAATCAGCCAACATTTTTGGCCGGCGTGCTTGATATTGATGCTTCTAACAAAGCAGCCAGGTTTGTTCGCTTCTGTGATGCTTTCAATATACCACTGGTTACGCTTGTGGATGTGCCTGGATTTTTGCCCGGTACAGCCCAGGAATATGGAGGTATCATCACTAGCGGTGCTAAACTTATGTTTGCTTATGGTGAAGCAACTGTACCAAAAATCACCATTACCTTGCGCAAATCGTATGGTGGAGCTCACGATGTGATGTCCTGTAAACAGTTGAAAACAGACCTGAATTATGCCTGGCCTACTGCCGAAATTGCAGTAATGGGTGCTTCGGGAGCTGTAGAAGTGCTTAATTATAAAGAAATCAGCAAGATCGAAAATGAAGAAGAAAGGGCTGAATTTAAAGCCAAAAAAGAACAGGAATATAAAGAATGGTCTGCAAATCCGTACAAAGCTGCTCAATATGGTTTTATTGATGATATAATCGAACCAAGGAACACCAGGTTCAGAATTATCCGTGGTCTTAGTCTCCTGCAAACGAAAAAAGACCAGAGACCACCCAAAAAACATGGTAACATTCCTTTATAAAATGTAACGTATTTATGCTGTTAATGATAACGAACATTAGCCTGGATTTTTCTAATATTGATGTTACGGCATGGACAATATTTATTGTCGGATGGACCATTATTTTTATTTCGCTGATAAGCCTTTCTCTTATTTTCAGAGCCATGCCTAAAATTTTAAGTATCGGCGGCATCCTTAAAAAGCGAAAGTTGAAAAAAGAAACCCAACTTGAAAAAGAAAATGGAAAACCGGATGATGGTGAAATTTCCGGGGAAATAACTGCTGCCATTGGATATGCATTGAACCTGTATTTTGCCGAACTGCATGATGATGAGGAACGTGTGCTTACCGTCGTTCATAAATCCAGGAAATATTCTCCCTGGAATTCTAAAATTTATAATGTAATGCAATTCAAGAGATAAAAGAAAAATTTCATGAAGAAGTTTAAATTTAAAATTAATGGGAATGTTTACGAAGTAGAGGTGCAATTTGTAGAAGAAAAAATTGCCGAACTCGAAGTGAATGGTACGCATTATCAGGTGGAGCTTGAAAAAGAAGTTCTAAAACCTAAAACGCCAACCATTGTGAAAAAAACAGCACCGCCACTAAAAGAATTCAAACCCCTTACCAGCGATAAAAAATTCAGCCAGATTAAAGCTCCCCTGCCGGGAAATATTTTATCCGTGAAAGTAAAAGAAGGGGATGAAGTAAAAAAAGGCGATGTGTTGTTGGTTATGGAAGCCATGAAAATGGAAAACAATGTGTTGGCTGATGTGGATGGAACAATTAAAACCATCAGTGTTAGGGAAGGAGATACCGTGTTGCAAAATGATATTTTGATCGAAATTCAGTAAAAACCAGAATGATGAAGAAGATTTATGCATGGCTTGTTGTTTTAGTTGTAATGATGACACAACTGGTGTCAGCAGGAGAAATTAACCCCGACAAACTTACACAAGGCAAATGGGTGAACAGGTCAGATGGTTATATCCCTAATCCCGTTGGAAATTTCCAAGCCACTGTTAAACGCTATAAAATCATTACGTTTAAAGACGATTACACTTTCTTCATGGATTCTGCCAAAAACAAGTTTTCAGGCCATTGGACAATATCCGGGGACAAGATTATCATGACTTTTAAACCCAAACATGTTGTACATTATAGCTTCAGTACCGACCCCGATAATTTGCAATCCGGATACGAGACCACTGATGATACCGTTAAATTGGGCATTAGAACTGGCACACTACAAGATGGAAAGCTGGTGTTAAGTGATGGGAATACATATAAAAACAACACCGCTGCAGTAGCTGGTCTCAAAAATTTCTGGGAATTTACCGGGTTTGCCAATGCCACCACAGGCCATTTGATAATGATAGTTGTGGGTATTATTTTTATCTTTCTTGCCATCCGGTTTCATTATGAACCCTTGCTACTTATCCCCATTGGTGTTGGAATTCTCATTGGAAATATTCCCATGTTTCAGGCCGTTGACTTTAATCTCAAACTTGGCGTATATGAACCCGGTTCAGTGATGAATATTTTATACAGCGGCGTTGTTCAGGGGTGGTATCCACCACTTATTTTTCTCGGCATTGGTGCCATGACAGATTTTTCATCCCTGATTTCAAAGCCCAGACTGATGCTTCTCGGTGCTGCTGCACAGTTTGGTATTTTTGCCACCTTTCTGCTTGCTCTCGCTGTTGGTTTTGCTCCCCCTGAAGCCGGTGCAATTGGCATCATTGGTGGAGCTGATGGACCAACTGCTATTTTCGTCTCATCCAAACTTGCTAATGGTGTTAATGTGATGGCCAATGGTGAAACGGTTAAAAACCTGATTGGCCCGATTGCTATTGCTGCTTATTCCTACATGGCCCTGGTGCCGGTTATACAGCCTCCGATTATTAAATTACTTACAACAAAACGGGAACGCTGTATTAAAATGAAAGCACCGCGTGCTGTATCCAAACTTGAAAAAATAATATTTCCGATTGTAGGCTTGTTGCTAACAGCTTATATTTCCCCTACATCCTTGCCATTGTTGGGAATGCTCTTTTTTGGCAATATCCTGAAAGAAAGTGGTGTAACACGCAGGTTAGCTGATACAGCCGGGAATGCTCTCGTGGATACAATTACGATTTTACTTGGACTGACAGTCGGGGCATCCACTCAGGCAGATGTATTTCTTACCTCTGATTCCATTTTAATATTTATTATGGGAGCTCTTTCCTTTATGTTTGCTACTGCCATGGGTTTGATATTCGCCAAAATAATGAACTGGTTTTCACCCAAAGACAATCCTATAAATCCAATGATTGGCGCTGCAGGTGTTTCTGCTGTCCCTGATTCAGCCAGGGTTGTTCAGGAAATGGGTCTTAAAGAGGATAATTCCAATCACCTTCTTATGCAGGCAATGGCTCCAAATGTATCAGGAGTTATAGGCTCTGCCGTTGGTGCCGGTATCCTGCTCAGCTTTTTAATGTAATTAGCTTTCACAATTTGTAAACAGATTACCCTTGCTTTGAAACTGTTGAATTTAATTCACAGGTTTGTTATTCCGCAAACTATGGTTTGTTCCGTGTTGAGCAGATTGCGGTTTTGAGGATAATAATTAGTTTATTATCTTTGTAATCATCATAATACAATATCAGGTATCATGACCCACAAAAACAATAAATTGTATTACTCAATTGGAGAAGTAGCTGACAGGTTTGGTGTCAATGCTTCTTTGATTCGGTATTGGGAAAAAGAATTTCCTGTAATCAGGCCTCATAAAAATTCACGGGGACAACGTATGTTTACACAAAAAGACATTGAACACTTTCATAAAATATATCATCTCGTCAAGGAAAGGGGAATGACACTAAACGGCGCTAAAAATTTGTTGCGAAACCAACCGGAAACCACCGAAAACAAATTTCAGGTTATCAATACACTGAAAAACATACGCAATAAACTGGAAGCACTAAAATCAAATATGGATTAATACCCCGATTGATTCTAAGTGATACCCATCCCACCTGCCTGACAGCAGTCTGTAAAAAACAGGGAACACAAAATACTGAATTGGGGGATTGTGAAGTTGCTTTTTTGTGGATTTTATTTTTGGATTTTTGGAATTATTTTGATCTTTGAACTTTGATCTTTGGATTTTGGATTTTGAACTTTAAACCCGGTAATTTATAACCTGATATGTCAGAAAAATGAAAAAGAACCTAATAATATTTATTAACAATGAAACTTCAGATTAACGATATCATTCATGCACTTGAAGATTTTGCCCCTGTTCGGTACCAAGAATCCTATGATAATGCCGGCTTAATTGTTGGTTCCCCGGATAAAGAAATCGAATCTGTATTACTGTCTATTGATGTTACTGAGGAGGTTGTGGAAGAAGCTATTAAAACGGGAGCCGGCTTAATTGTCTCGCATCACCCTATTATATTTAAAGGCCTCAAAAAAATTACCGGTAGCAATTACATTGAAAAAACAGTAATCATGGCCATTAAAAATGATATAGGATTATACGCTGCTCACACCAACGCAGATGCTGTGGCCGGAGGAGTAAATCATGTCCTGGCAGAAAAAATTGGCTTGAAAAATATGGCTGTGTTGAGTCCGCGAAAAGGCTTGCTCAAAAAATTGTACGTGTTTGTTCCAAACGATTATGCCATGAAAGTCAGGAATGCTGCTTTTGAAGCAGGCGGAGGAAGTATTGGAGATTATGATAACTGCTCGTTTAATGTTGAAGGGCGTGGAAGTTTCAGAGCCGGGAAAAACAGTAATCCGTTTGTCGGAGAGGTGGGCAAAACCCATTTTGAAGCTGAAACCCGCGTCGAAATAGTGTACCCTGTACACCTTGAAACAAAAATCCTCAATGCCGTAGTTGATGCGCATCCTTATGAAGAAGTGGCTTATGATATTATTAGCCTCGATAATTCATGGGATAAGCTTGGCATGGGAATGATAGGAAGATTCCCGGAACCACTTTCTCCTGAAAACCTTCTGAAAAAATTGACTGAGGTACTTGGTCAACCACACCTGAGATACACAAAGCTTCCAAAACCAACCATTCAAACTATGGCTTTGTGCAGCGGAACAGGATCTTTTTTAATGAAAAATGCCATTGCTGCCAATGTTGATGCCTTTCTCACTGCTGATGTGAAATATCATGAATTTTTTGACGCCGAAAATAAAATCATGATCATTGATGCAGGACATTATGAGACTGAACAATTCACAAAAGAATTGTTTTCTTATGTGATTCATAAAAAATTCCCTAAATTTGCAGTCCAATTTTCAAATATTAATACCAACCCTGTTAACTATTATTGATTATGACAAAGGGAACAAAGAAAGATACGGCTAATATGACTGTTGAAGAAAAATTAAAAGCATTGTATGAACTACAGAAAACTGATTCTGCAATTGATAATCTCAGAATTTTAAGAGGAGAGCTTCCGCTTGAAGTTCAGGACCTTGAAGATGCCTATGAAGGATTGCAAACGCGCGTTTCCAACCTCCTTGACGAGGTGAATAATCTGTCGAAATCCATCAGAGCGGAAGAGGAAAAAATTGCCAATGCCAAAGAACTGACAAAAAAGTACGGAGAACAACAAAATAAAGTAAGAAACAATCGCGAGTTTGAATCACTCATGAAAGAAATGGAATATCAAAATCTTGAAATTGAGCTGAGTGAGAAAAAAATTAGAAAGTATAAGGATGAAATTGAAAGTAAAAACGAACTGATTGAAGCTTCCACAGCAAAAATGGAAGACACAAAAGCCGACCTTGAACATAAAAAGTCCGAACTGGATGAGATTACCGAAGAAAATAAGAAAGAAGAATCTGAATTAATCGCACGATCAGAAGAAATTGCTGAGCAAATTGAACCACGTTTGTTGACGGCATATAAACGAATTAGAAATAATGTATTGAATGGCCTTGCAGTAGTAGCTGTTGAGCGGGATGCCTGCGGGGGTTGTTTTAATAAAATTCCACCACAACGTCAATTGGATATTAGTAGCCGGAAAAAAATTATTGTCTGTGAATTCTGTGGCAGGATTTTGGTTGCCCCTGATAAGGATGAGGAAAAAGCTGCTCAAAACGCTGAAAGTGAAAAAGCCAAAGAGAAAAAATTACCACGAAAAGAATCACCGGATAGAAAAAAGGAAAATTTTTCTGCCAAAACAGAACCCGTGGAAATGAAAGCAGAAGAAAAAAAAGATACAACAGATAAACCAGTATCCAAAAAAGCGGCTGCTACATCATCTATAAGCAAAAAAGTGTCTGAGAAGAAAACCTCAGCAATTAGTACAGATAAAACAAAAAAATCAACAGCAAGTAAATCCACTGCAGCAAAAAAGAAAAAACCAACAACATCAACTAAGAAATCAACCGCTAAAACTACAACATCATCCAATAATACTACCGAAAAAAAGAAACCAACTGCAGCTAAGAAAACAACCAAAAAATCAAGCTCAACTAAAAAAACTTCTGACACCAAAAAGAAGAATAATACAAAAACCACATCGAAAAAAACTGATTCAAAAAAGTAAATGTTTCGTAAAATCTTGATTGATTAAATTATAGAGAATCCCAATATTGCAAAACTTCCGCGTTTTATGAAAATGATGGAAGTTTTTATTTTGAGTTTGTGTTAAATTTTTTGTGCCTTTATCTGTTTTTTTTACATTTGTTAATTTTAAATTGATATTTTTACAGGATAAATAAAAATAACATACAAATGATACGCTTATGAAAAAATTGACTTTAATCTTTATCGGCCTGTTTTTAACCATTGTCTTGTCTGCACAGACACTGACAGACTGGACAAATGAAAACCCGGGTAACATTACATTGACCCAGGAAACAACAAATGTAAATGAAGGTTCTTCAGCCCTTGGAGTTACATGTACGACACAAGACCAAAGTAATACAGAAGTGGTTTCAGCTTCTTTTACGGTAACACCGGATGCTCCTTTTACTGCTACTGTCGATGTATATGATAATGATATCGCTGGTAGAGCCAGGTTAGCCATTAAATGGGATGGTACTAATGACTGGGGCGGTTTTTCATCCGACGGTGATACATGGGAAACCATTGAAATGACTGGTACTGTTCCAGCAGGTGTAACTACTGCTCAGGTTTTCTTCCGGTTTTACGACGTTGACGCTGAATGGGATGGTGATTTTGAGTGTATTTTGGATAATGTAATATTCTCTGAAAATGGGGGGCCTAATCTTGTAACTAACGGCGGGTTTGAAAACTGGGAAACCCTGGTCCCGACCGCTTATACTATCCCTGAAATTCAGGACACTACCGGAAACGGTGGTGGCAATGGTTCTGCCATCGTAGGCGAATACGTTGAAACCTCAGGCATTGTTACTGCTGTTTATGATGCTGAGTACGTTATCCAGGATGGTACCGGTGAATGGTCTGGTGTCTGGGTAGCAGGAACTGGTGTAGCCCGGGGAGATAGTGTTACCGTTATTGGATTTGTTAATGAGGATAATAACCTGACACGAATTCTGGCGGACAATGTGGTCGTTAATAACAGTGGCAATACATTACCTGCTGCCGAAGTACTCCAAACCGGCGATTGCGGGCAGGAAGCATGGGAAGGCGTATTGCTGGAAACCAGTGGTACCTGTACCAACGATACCGTTGAAGATAATTTTGGAGAATTCCCGATTGATGATGGCTCTGGTGAAATCCTCGTTGATGACTATGGCCTTGCCAATATGTATTACCCAACTCAGAATTTTAATTACACTGTAACATCACCGTTGACTTTCAATTATGGTGCTTTTAAAATAGCTGTAAGAGAAGAAGCAGATATTGTCGAAGATGTAGGTACAGACCCATACCTCGCCATAACAAGTCCATCAAATGGTGCTATTGTTAATACAACAGACGTGAATATTGAATTTAATGTGCAGAATTTTGTGTTGGGTGATGGCACCGGTGACGGATACCTTTCATATTCTGTGGATGGTGGTGCTGATCAGGCACATTATACTACTGACCCCATTTCACTGACCGACCTTACCGAAGATTTACACACCGTGGACATGCAATTACTTGATGGTACAGGAAATCCTCTGTCCCCTGCTGTTACTGCTTCTGTTAGTTTTACTGTGAATTTGAGTGGTACTACATCCATTTATGACATTCAATACACTGCAGACCCATCAGGAAATTCTCCCATGGTGGATCAGGAAGTGACCATCAGTGGTATTGTTTCAGGTGTGAAG
>JBNGDT010000006.1:29374-38747 GCA_049975305.1 Bacteroidales bacterium
GTGCATGGAATGGCATTTATGTCTATTACGCTCAAAGTGGTGGCCCTGCACGTGGTGATTCTGTTACTGTGACCGGAACTGTTTTGGAATACAATGGACTTACAGAATTGGGGACAATTACTGATATGACAATTGTTTCCAGTGGTAACACACCCTATGCTGCCGTACAAATTAACACCGGTGATGCTGGCTCAGAGAAATATGAAAGCGTGTTGGTTGAAGTACAGGGTGTCAATATCAATCCTCCGGATAGCTATAATGAATGGGATGTGAATGACGGAACTGGTGCAGCGATGATAGATGATCTTTTGTTTTCATATACACCTACGCAAGGACATGAATACAGGGTTACCGGAATAGGAGAATATTATTATAATTATAAAATTTTGCCCAGGGATGCTAATGATATAGAAGACCTTGGTGCAAGCACTGAGCCTATGATAATCATCAGTTATCCTGAAAATGGAGACATCATTTATAACGATTTTGTTGATGTGGTTTTTACTGTCAATAATTTTACTCTTGGTACCGATGGAAAACTTGCGTATTCAATTGATGGTGGTGCTGTATCTTATCAAACAACAAGCGATCCGGTTTCTTTTACAGGCATGGCTGAAGCCGACCATACAGTTGAGCTTGAACTTGTGGATATGAGTGAAAATCCATTGAGCCCTGCCGTAACATCCAGTGTTACTTTCACAGTTGACCTGACACCGGAAATTATCCCTATCCATGATATTCAGTATTCTACCGGTGGCGCTTCTCCTTACAATGGCGATGTAGTTACTGTTAAAGGTGTGGTTGCTGCTAATTTTAATCCGTCAACCTATGGAAAGGGTTATTATCTTCAGGATGGTGCAGGGGCATGGAATGGACTCTATGTTTCTGATGAAATAAATTCCCCTGACATGGGTGATTCCATAAGGGTTACAGGAACTGTTAATGAGTTCTATGGCATGACACAACTCGAATCAATTGAAAATTTCCTCGTGGTGGATATTGGTGGTACCATTGCCAGCCCAACGCTTGTAACTATACCTGAAGCCAAATCAGAAGCCTATGAATCTGTGCTAGTGCGTGTCGAAAATGTCGAATGTGTGGCCGAAGAAAATCAATACGGTGAGTGGCAGGTTGCCATTGGAACAGATATCCTTTACATGAAAGACAATGGTGCGTTTACTTTTTCACCTGTACTCGGTGAGTTTTATAACATCAATGGTATGATGCACTATAGTTATGGTGCATTTAGCATGCATTACAGGATTGAAAGTGACATTGAAGTGGCAGGCAATGTGATTGATGCTCTCGTTGCAGACATCAATGTGTATCCAAATCCCGCCACCGATTACATCTATATCCAAAATATTGAAAACGTAAACAGGATTGATGTTGTGAATCTGACAGGACAAATCATGGATTCTTATGATATAACTGGAAATACCATGCAAATGGATGTTTCAGGTTACAGCAATGGAGTGTATTTTGTGAAGTTTATTTTTAATGATAACTCAACAGGTACCATACGCATTGAAAAACTGTAATAACAGCATTTCATGATCAAAAAAGCCCTGAATATGTCAGGGCTTTTTTTTACCTCAAATCCGCAACTTGTTTTTATTTAATTTTTATATCTTTGAGCATTAAACCAAAAAATAACAATTATGAAAAAATTAATGAGTTTATCAGCAATCTTTTTGGGATTTATCCTTGTGTTTTCGTCATGCTCTACTTATGAAGAAGGACCTATGATTAGCCTTAAATCAAAAGCAGCCCGCGTTGAAGGTACTTATACCGTGGATAAAGTACTGAAAAACGGACAGGAAGATCAAACTACTATGGATTTGCTCTCCGGTGTTGAAATTAGGTTTGAAAAAGATGGAACAGGAGAAATGAGATACACCTGGGGTAGTGTGACTTATAATGTAGATCTCGAATGGCAGTTCAACGATGACAAAACAGAACTGCAGGTCAGAATAAAAGACCTGAATGGAGAATGGCAGGCATGGGAATCATCTGAGATCATCAAACTGACTGATACTGAAATCTGGACAGTTGAGTATGAAGGTGACGATCAATATGAATACCATTATGTTGAATAAGAAAGTTGTGAAATACTGCTTATTTGAAGTTTGTGGATTCTGTTTATGATTTTTGTCTTTGATAGTACCGGCAAGATTATACCGGTTTTTACACTTTGTCAATAGTAACCATAAAAATAGGGTTATTTGATTTGAGCTATAATGTTATCCAAAGGAAAATCGTCTGAAAAATTGCCATGATAGGGATGGTTTTTTATCACACGTTTTATTAAATTTGTCATTGTTTCTAATTTATGATTGAGTAATAGTAACTTACAATTTTTAACAATGTGATTTAATAATTGATATTATGGATAAAGCAGCATTTCAACAACAGCTACGAAGAGGTATTCCCTCTGAATTACCCGAGCCGAAAGAATATGATCTGAACGTTGATCATGCACCAAAACGCAAGGATATTTTATCCGCTGATGAAAAAAAGCTGGCGCTGAAAAATGCGTTGCGGTATTTTGACAAAAAACACCATGAAATACTGGCCCCCGAATTTGCAAATGAACTAAAAAAATACGGCCGGATATACATGTACCGTTTTCGTCCGGATTATAATATGTATGCCCGCAACATTGACTGGTATCCGGGTAAATCACTGCAGGCAAGGTCCATCATGGTAATGATTCAAAACAACCTCAACCCTGCTGTGGCTCAATATCCACACGAATTAATAACCTATGGTGGCAATGGTTCGGTTTTTCAAAATTGGGCACAATACCTTTTGACCATGAAATACTTATCAGAAATGACCGATGAACAAACGCTCGTCCTGTATTCAGGCCATCCAATGGGTTTGTTTCCTTCACACAAAGAAGCACCCCGTGTGGTTGTTTCAAATGGCATGGTTATTCCTAATTATTCCAAACCTGATTACTGGGAAAAGTTCAATGCACTGGGTGTATCTCAATATGGTCAGATGACAGCCGGGTCTTTTATGTACATTGGTTCGCAAGGCATTGTACATGGTACTACCATCACAGTATTGAATGCTTCGAGAATGATTGATCAAGACAACACAAAAGGCACAAAACTGTTTGTTACATCCGGCCTTGGGGGTATGAGTGGGGCTCAACCCAAAGCAGGGAACATTGCGGGAGTGGTTAGCATCACTGCTGAAATTAACCCTGCTGCTGCTAACAAAAGGCTGCGGCAGGGCTGGCTAGATGAAGTTATTGATGATACCGATAAAGCTATTGATGCTGCCCTGAAATACAAGGCTCAACAAACCCCTCATTCTATTGCTTACCTGGGTAATATCGTGGATTTATGGGAACGCCTTGCCGAACGAAGTATCAAAGTAGATTTGGGATCAGATCAAACCTCGTTGCATAACCCATGGGCAGGTGGATATTATCCTGCAGGTCTCAGTTTTGAAGAATCCAACAAAATGATGACGGAAAATCCGGATGCATTTAAAAACGAAGTAAGAAATTCCCTGAAGCGCCAGGTTGTTGCCATCAATAAACTGACAGCAAACGGCATGTATTTCTTTGACTATGGGAATGCTTTCCTGCTGGAAGCATCACGTGCCGGTGCCGACATTATGGCAGAAGATGGTAAAAACTTCCGGTATCCAAGCTATGTACAAGACATTATGGGGCCCATCTGTTTCGATTATGGATTTGGTCCTTTCCGGTGGGTATGTACATCAGGAGATCCGGCTGACCTTGAAACCACCGATAAAATAGCCATGGATGTGCTGACAAAAATGGCTGAAACTGCACCCCCTGAAATTACCCGACAGATGAAAGATAACATCCGGTGGATAGCAGGCGCAAAAGAAAATAATCTGGTCATTGGCTCGCAGGCCCGTATCCTGTATGCCGATGCTGAAGGCCGCATCAAAATAGCCGAAGCTTTCAATAAAGCCATTGCAGAAGGTAAAATAAAAGCTCCCGTGGTTTTGGGAAGGGATCACCATGATACATCAGGAACAGATTCTCCTTTCAGGGAGACTTCCAATATTTACGATGGCTCACGATTTACTGCTGATATGGCCATTCAAAATGTGATTGGTGATGCGTTCCGTGGCGCTACCTGGGTATCGATCCACAATGGTGGTGGCGTAGGATGGGGCGAAGTTATCAATGGAGGTTTTGGTCTGACACTAGATGGGTCAGATGATGCTGACCGTCGTTTGAAAAGCATGATTTACTGGGATGTAAATCACGGAATAGCCCGTAGAAGTTGGGCCAGAAATGAAGGAGCCATGTTCTCAGTCAAACGGGAAATGGAGAGAAATCCTGATATGAAAGTAACATTCCCGAATTTGGTGGACGATGATGTCATCCGGGATTTGTTTTGATCTTTTTTTATTTGTGTTATTTATAGCATACCTCTCGTTTTCTACAAAAGAGTTTGTTTCAGGCACGTAATAAGTAAAAATGATTAAATTTGCATGAAATTATTGGTTCCGTAGCTCAGTTGGCAGAGCAGCTGACTCTTAATCAGCGGGTCGAGGGTTCGAGTCCCTCCGGGATCACAGGCAAAAAGCGAATGAAAATTTGTTATTTCCTGAACATCATTACTTTAGCCGTGTTCATTTTTACCGGAAAAGGGTGTTCACTTTGCCTCGTAATATGCAATATGTCATTGTTGCCAAAATCTCTGTATTCTTATTTACGAAAAGTTATGTAATTGCTGGTAACAACAATTCCTTCATTTTACTTTATCATTCGTTATTCAATTGTTCTTTCGTGCTATCGTGCTATCCATTTCTCAGCGTCTTTGCGGTGAAAAGCGTCTCTGCGGTAAAAATCGTCTTTGCGGTTACAGACGGAAAAAAGTTTATTTGTTTGAATAGTTACTTTTACCAAAAGTAAAAATTAGGTTCATCTGTGCATGATATTTTGATATAAAAGCTTTATTTTTGTGTTTCATTTTCAGTATATGAGAAGAATATTTCGCATATTTATTTTTATTTTTGTGATCATTTTAGTAACAAGATTTCAGGTCAATGCCCAGCGTGTCGGGCTTGTGATGAGTGGTGGTGGCGCCAAAGGCATGGCTCATATTGGTGTCATCAAAGCCCTTGAAGAAAACAACATCCCCATTGATTATATTACAGGCACAAGCATAGGTGCGATTATCGGTAGTTTGTATGCCATGGGATATACCACAGATGAAATGATAGCTTTGTTTAAGAGTCAGGATTTTTATAACTGGTACACCGGCCATATTGATGAAAGATATAGGTATTATTACAAGCAATACGATGATAAAGCCGATATGTTAAAACTGGGCATCCGGCAGGAGGATTCTACATTGTCTATTGTGTTGCCTACCAATTTGATAGCATCACCACCCATGGACCTTGCTTTTTTGCAGATATTTGCTCAGTACAGTGCCGTTGCTGATTATGATTTTGATAATTTATTTGTGCCGTTCCGGTGCATGGCCACGGATGTGTATAATAACAAATCAGTGGTATTGGGCGAGGGTGACCTTGGTTTGGCTGTCAGGGCTTCAATGACATTTCCCTTTTATTTTAAACCGGTGAGTATTGATGGGGACTTGTTGTTTGACGGAGGCATCATCAATAATTTTCCGGAGGACGTAATGAGAGAAACATTTGATCCGGAAATGATCATTGGAAGCAAAGTGGCATCGAACATCAAAAAGCCGCATGAAGATGATTTGTTACAGCAGATTGAAAATATGATCCTGACTTCCAACACCAAGTATGAAATAAAGCCTGAAGACGGCATTTTGATCGCAAATGAATTTGAAGATGTGGGCTTGCTGGATTTTAGCAAGATAGATGCATTGGTAAGCACAGGGTATAACAGCACTATGGAGCTTATGGATTCAATCACAGAAAGAGTTCCAAGGCGCATATCACATGATTCACTTCAGAAAGCCAGGAAAGCATTCAAAGAAACATTACCGGAAATGCTGATTGACAATATATACATTGAGGGGGTGAATATCCAGCAAAAGCGGTATGTGCGAAAAAGTTTAAAGCAAAACAAACGCTTGTTATCACTGGAACAGTTTGAAAAAGCATATTTCCGATTGATTGCTGATAACCAGATAGAATCTGCGATGCCCATAGCAAAGTACAACAAGCAAACCGGATTTTTTGATCTTCACCTGAAAGTGAAACAGGAAAAACCGTATCATTTACGTTTTGGCGCTAATGTGGCTTCCAATTCAATCAACCAGGCCTTTTTTGGTGTGGATTATAAATTGTTGGGTACCCGGGCATGGTATCTGCATGCCAATATGCATTTCGGCCGGCTTTATACCTCATTTCAGGGGCTTACAAGAATAGATTTTCCGGGAAAATTGCCATTTTACATTAAGGGAAGCATGACCAGCAACCGGTGGGATTTTTTCAAAACCAATCCGTCACGTTTTTTTGTGGATATGTCGCCGGCGTACCTGATACAAAATGACAATAACATGCGTGTTGATATTGGTTTTCCTGTTGGCTCAACTGCAAAAATAGAAGCCGGGGGTGCCTATGGCCGTCTGAAAGATGAATATTACCAGACCAATCATTTTTTACAAACGGATACAGCCGATATCACTCGCTTTGATATGTTAACTGCTCATGTGAAATTTGAGCGTAACACATTGAATCGAAAATTGTATCCCAACAAGGGCGTATATGATATGGTGGATGCCAGGTATATTCGCGGTAAAGAGAAAAATAATCCCGGCACCACATCTGCTGAAGAAGAAGATTACGGCTATCAGCATGCGTATGGTATGGTAAAATTGCAACACAGCAGGCATTTCATCATTAGTGATTATTATACCATTGGCACACAACTGGATGTGGTAGCCTCGAATCAGAGTTTTTACCGCAATTACATTTCCACGTTGTTGTCAGCATCAGCATTTACGCCAACCCCGCATACAAAAACCCTGTTTATGAAAAATTTCAGGGCGCATAATTTTGCTGCTGTTGGTTTGCAGAATATTTTTACGTTTACCAGGGATTTTAATTTACGCCTGGAGGGGTATGCGTTTGCCCCGTTGCGGGACATTGTGCAGGAAGAAAATCAGCCACAGATATTTACAGCTGCTTATACGGATTTTTTCCCGGATATCCGGTTTATGGCTAATGCCAATTTATTGTATCACACGCCGGTAGGCCCTGTTTCATTCAGTGTTAATTATTATGAAGAAGAACGTACACGGTGGTTTTTTATGTTCCATTTTGGGTATATTTTGTTCAACGAGAGGGTAATAGATTGAATATCTCGTAACTATTCTTAGAACACGGAAAGACAAAAGACAAAATAAGGAGTTAGGGTTTAGGGGTTAGGTTTAAGATTTCTTATTCCCTAACCCTTAACCCCTTATTTTTAGCTTTTGATTTTATTATTCTCATTTCAAAACGTGAACGGGTGCAATATTTCACTGATTCAGTGATGCTAAAAAGGCATCCGCTTTTTTCAGATATGCCTGCCGGGTTTTGGCTTCCATCGCATCCCATGTGTCATAGATGTTTTTTGTACGCAGTATCCACGACAGCCGTTTGCGGTTGCGGTGGTAAAAGTGCCAGTACATTGCATTAAAGGGGCAGGCGTCTTTGCTGAGTTTTTTGTTTGGGTTGTACTTGCATGATGTGCAATAATTGCTCATTTTCTTAATAAAACGAGCTGAAACAGCGAACGGAATTGTTGCTGTAAGACCGCCGTCAGCAAACTGGCTAAAGCCATGCGTGTTGGGCAATTGTATCCATTCTGAGGCATCAATAAACATCCCGGAAAACCAGTTATCTACTTCAACAGGATGAATCCCTGCCAGTAAGGTGAAATTTCCTGCTACTGCTATGCGTTGCATGTTATGTAACCATGCTGTTTCCAGGTTTTGATTGACAACCTGTTTCAGGCAATTCATGTCAGTGTTGCCGGTATAATAAAAACCTGGTAATTTGTTTTCTGCAAACAAATGGTTTTTATGGCGGTATTCAGGCATGTGTTGCCAGTATATTCCACGCATATATTCACGGAAGCCCAGTATTTTTTTGATGAAAGCTTCGATTTGTGGTAAGCTGATGGTTTTGTTTTTTTGTTCATAGGTTTTACAAACCTGGTCAATGACCTCGCGCGGGCTTATCATTTTTTGATTGAGTGCAAATGAAAGCCTCGAATGATACAGATATTGACTTTGTGTTATCATGGTGTTCTGATACTTGCCATAAGCTGGGAGTAATTTACTGGTAAAGTATGCCAGTTGCTCCAACGCTTCACTGCGATTAAGGGGCCAATTGAAGTCCTGGGCGTTTGATGTTCCGGTGCATTCATATCCTGATGCATCAATTGTTTTTTCTATGTCGGTGAGGTTATGGTGAAAATTCAAATGTCCGGGTGGCTGCTCATTTTTTCGCACACTGTTGTGATTGTCTGTCAGGTAGCTCCATTTTCCACCGTATGGCTCGCCATCATCGTACAATAGTATGTTGTGTTTTTTTCGCAGGTACCTGTAGTAAGTGCTAATCCGGATGTTTTTCTTCCCCTTCAAATATGTTGTGATCTCGTTTCGTTCGGTCAAAAAATGTTCGGTAGAAACCATTTTTGCCGGGATATCAAGGCTGTCACAGAATTGTTTCAACTCTACACCGGTATCGTAATGATCCGGCTCCTGGTATTCAAATGCAGTGATGTTGTTTTGCTCCATGATTTTCAGGATGTTCCAGCCAATGTTGTGGTCATTTTCCGGATCGTTGAGATACATGTACTTTAGTTTATGCCCCTTGTCTGTAAGTTCATTGGCAAAAGTGCGCATGGATGCTAATATCCCCAGCAATTTTTGTTTGTGTTGTTTAATGTGGTCAGATTTTTGCCTGATTTCCATCATCAGGTACAGGACATTGCCGTTTTGTTCGTTAAACCATGAATGGTTAGTGTTTAACTGGTCGGAAAGAATGAGTCGCAATTTTATAAGCTTGAATTTTGGTCAGTTATGATAAAAATACACATGTTTTGGGAAAATACCAAATTCATGGTTCAATGCTTTATATTTTACTCATAAAAGTTGCATTTGCCAAATGAACATACATCATTTTTCAGGAAAAGAATGACCCATACAGTAGTGAGAGTAAAAGCATGGTTAATGCGGGAGCCGAAGTATGCTAGAAATACACACACTCAAAACAGCTATCTTCTGACACGCCCTAAAAAACCTTTCCGGTATTCCCGGATAATCATGAAAAAATTCACACCAACTTGAAACCTTATTAAAATATTAACGTATATTTGCATATAGGATACATTTTAAGTAAAATGAAAATACTTCAAAACCACTCACCACAGACAGCCAACACCCGC
>JBNGDT010000007.1:0-31893 GCA_049975305.1 Bacteroidales bacterium
ATTCCAGTTTACAATTTAATTAAGTGCATGATATAAAAGAATGGCATTTATAATTTACAGAAACTTGAAATTAGAAATTTGAAAAAAGGTCAGTAGATTCATCCAAATTTCGAATTTCAAGTTTCGAATTTCATCAACCAATCGACAGATTAATTAATGTTATAACAAAGTGTAAACTACTTTTCGTTTGTTTTAAAAAATGACAAAATATTTATCAAAAATTAATTGAGTATTGTGAAATTCTTGATGATGATTTCACTAGCATTGTGCAGTTTTCCGTTCTTATCTTTCCATGAACGGTTGTTCAGTTTCCCCTCTATCGCAACATGACGGCCTTTGTTCAACATGTGTTTGATAATATCCGCCGTGTTTCCCCATGCAACCAACTGGTGCCAGCGGGTAAGTTTTTCATTCTGGCCATCCAGGTACCTTTTTGTTTCATTGGTTGCAAGTTGCATTTTAGCCAAACGTTGTCCGTTTTCAAAACGTCTGAATACAGGGTCTGTTCCCAGTTTGCCTATAAGTGTTACGTTGTTTTTTGTGTGTTTCATAATTCTGATTTTTAATTTAACGTTCATTTTGGTGGCAAATCTAAGGGATATGAATCGCATAACCGGATAAAAACCATTTACTTGTGTTTAACATTCGTTTGTAACTGCTTGAAAACGGATATAATTTGATGAATTCATGATTAATTGAACGGACACTAAATAAACATAAAAGCCTGACTTGTTCAGGCTTTTTTGGTATTGCTTATGAAATGTCAGATCAATCTTTAATGATCTTATAATTAATTGTTTCGTTGGCGAAATCAATACTCAGGATATAAAGCCCTGCTCTGTAGGGTGTCATATCAAGCATGATGCGGTTATAAGAACTTTCATCAGTAAATATCAGGCGACCGCTTGCATCGGTTAGTCTGAACGTGTATGATGGTTCCAGCCTGGATATTTCAATATGAAGTTTGCCACTGGTTGGATTGGGATATATTGCAACGCCACCATCCACAAATAACTCAGCGCTGTTGGAATATATTTCATTGCAAACACCACTGATCAGGCATGAATATGTTCCCTGGTTTTCCATGCTGATACGGCTAATGGTTAGTGTGTCATCTTTTGTGCCCGAATACTGAAGGGTATCGGTAAGTGCAACGCCATCTTTATACCATTGATATGCGTTAATATCACCATCAGCTTCAACAATAAACATTATTGTATCTGCCTGAATAACAATACGTGTTTGAGGTTGTTTTACGAGGTGTACCGATTCGTACAGATGCACCACGATGGTATCGCTATTTGCACAAGGTCCATTGACTATAGAATAAGCGAAAACATTATCTCCAGGGCTCAAATTGGACACGTTGGTCATCGGTTTGGTTGAATCTTCCACTTCAGCTTCTCCTTCAACAACTGTCCATAAAGTGGTAGCAAAATTCGCCTCTGTTCCGATAAGCAGAGTGTTTTGGTCATCACAGATTTCCTGATCAGCACCTGCATTGGCTATCACCAGGCTGTCTCGTACAATTTTCATCCTGTCTCTGTCCACACAGGCTCCGTTTATTACAGTGTATTCCAAAGTGTTTTCACCCAGTCCAATGTCTGAAACGATAGCAATCGGACCACCTGGATCCACTGTATTATTAATGTTTGCCTCGCCGGATATGAGAGTCCAGTTCCCATTGTTGTCCCTGGGTAATGTCAGGGTATCGGTTTGACAAAGTGAAACATCATCACCTGCATCGGCTGTAATCAATGTGTCACGGGTGACAATGAGCGTATCCTGTGATGTACATGCACCATTGGTGATAGTATATAAGAATGTATTTTCACCGATATCAAGGTCGTTGACCTCAGTGATCTGGTTGCCTGGAGATACAAGGGTGGAGTTGCCACCAATGGCCTGCCACAAGGGAGTTCCAGGTGTTGGATCATTTCCTTCGATGGTAATGGTTTCTTCACATACGGCGTAATCAGCCGGTACATTTGCATCTACCATGATGTCTCGTGTGATGGTAACCACATCTGAATCTGAGCACAACCCGTTTACTACTGTCCATTGAAGTTCAGTGACACCTTCAGGCAGGTTGGATATGCTCGTGTTAGGATCGTGAGTATCAGCAATGTTTCCGTTTCCACTTAGTATCGACCATGTTCCGGTACCCGGGCTTGCTGTATCTGCACTAAGGGTAATAGTGCTGGTTTCACAAATAGTTGTGTCGTTACCGGCAAAAGCTGTTACGATAGTATCTGTTATAATCTCTACTTCATCATAGGTTTGACATGCCCCATTGGTTACTGTCCAGTGAATGGTGTTATAGCCTACAGCAAGGCCTGTGACCCATGTGCTGTTTGTATCCGGCTGGTTGATTGTTCCGGTACCATTATATATGCTCCACATACCAATGCCTGGTGTTGGATCAAGGGCACTGAGGCCGATGCTGTCACCACAAATTTCCTGGTCTAACATTGCCTGTGCCTGTATGGTTGTATCAACATGGACTATCAGTGTGGTAGAATCAACACATGTTCCGTTTGTTACTTTCCACATAAACATATTGTCATCTATGCTAAGGTTAGTAACCGTTGTGACATGCTGGTTAGGCTGGGCAACAGTCCCTCCACCGCTTTCCACAGTCCATAAGCCTGTGCCGGGATCAGGATCCCCTGCTGTGATTACTGCATGGTAGGCATCGCAAATGTCAATATCAGGACCGGCATCAGCAGGAATGATTGAATCCTGGTTTATGCTAACCTGGTCGCTGTCAGAACATGCACCATTGGTTACAGTCCATTCAAGAATGTTTTCCCCCATATCCAGTCCTGAAACAAAGCTTGCCGGATCGTTGATGTCATCAAACACCGCATTGCCTGCCACGACGCTCCATGTGCCGGTAAAAGGTGCAGGGTCAACAGCATTGAGTGTTGTTGTGTCAATTTCGCAGAATGACTGATCTGGCCCTGCATCAGCTGTTACAATACTATCACGTGTAACAATAACGTCATCACTGTCTGTACATGCTCCGTTGGTGATTTCCCATGTAAAACTGTTATCGCCATACGGCAGGCCGGTTACAGATGTGTTTTCATCTGTGGGATCGGCGAGAATACCTCCTGTGTTCACAGTCCATAAGCCTGTACCGGGAGAAGGAGAATTGGCATTTAGCTGGCAGGAATCCGTTTCACAAAGGGCAAAGTCTGCACCTGCATTGGCAACAATGATGGTGTCAAGTATTATGGATACGGTATCATAGCTAACGCATGTTCCGTTTACTACTTCCCAGACAAATTGGTTTTCACCAATGCCCAGACTGGTTACCGGAGTAGTCGGATCATTTGGGTTGGTAACACTTCCACTACCACTGTATAATGACCACGTGCCGGTTCCGCTTGAAGGGGGAGTGGCTGCCATGTTTGTATTTGTAATTTCGCAAAGAGCTTGATCCGGCCCTGCATCAGCGATGATCAATTCATCAACATTAAGCTGCACAGTATCGGAATAAACACTGCCACCCTGGTTGGAAACTTCACAAAAAATAGAATCTCCGTCCATGCTGAGGTCCACAAGTAAGAACAATGTATCGTTTACTGCTCCGGCAATGGGGTTGTAGATACCACCATTGCCCTGAAACCACTGGTATGTAATTGTGCCGCCACCGGTTGCTTCAACCGTAAAAACAGCTTCAGTATTTTCACAGGCTGTGGTATCATGTGGTTGCGTTATGATCACAGGAGGCTCAGTAGAGAGATTTTTATCAAATTTAGAAATAAACACTTCCCTTGTACTGACAGGGGTGCCGTTGAAAGTTTCCTGGTAAACACCGGGTGTGGTTGGGTAATTGTCTGATGCAGTATAGCCGGTAATGAATATCTGATTATAGATGTCCATTGTAATGTCTTCCTGGTAATCAAAGCCGACACCCCCAATAAAGGTTGAACTCAATAAGCTTGTGAGGCTTGTGTCAAGTTTTGAAATGAATACATCTGTAGAACTTGCATCCGAAACGCTGTGTACGGTATCATATGCACCCACAGTAGTGGGGAAGTCAGCAGAATATGTATTGCCGGAAATGAAAATATTATCATCTGAATCGAATAAAATGCCATATGCATAATCCCAGTAAGAACCTCCAATAAATGTGCTGTGAATCAAAGAACTGAGATCATTGCTAATTTTAAAGACATAACTGTCAACAGATGCGTGAAAGGTTTCACTCAGGACGCCACTTGTTGTTGGAAAATCGGTTGATGCTGTATATCCTGTAACAAAAATATTATTATCAGGGTCTATGATAATATCATTTCCTCTTTCGTAAGAAGCGCCTCCGACAAAAGTGGAATGTAAAACACTGCTAAGATTAGAATTTATCCGTGTAACAAACACGTCATTGCTCGAATTATGTGTGAGGTCATAAGCTGATGGGGTGGTTGGAAAATCAAAACTATTGGTGTGTCCTGTAAGAAGGATATCATTGTTTTGATCAAAAATCATTGCTTTGGCTTTATCTGTGTTGTTTCCTTCAATGTATGTTGAATTTATCACAGATGACAGGTTGTAATTCATTTGTGTTACAAAAACAGCTTCTCCTGCTCCGTCAAGGGTTTCATCAAATGCCCCGGTTGTTGTCGGGTAATCAGCAGATTGAGTAAAACCGGTGATGTAAATGTTGTTGCTGATGTTTTCAAAAATAATGGAGCAAGATTCTTCTACGCCGGATCCGCCCAAATATGTAGAGGCATTTAAAGTGCTCAAATCATTACTCAGGCGGCACACAAACACATCAGAAGTGCCTCCATTATAAAGCGGAGAATATGCCCCCCCGGTGATTGGAAAATCGTTTGAATCGACGTATCCTGTAACGAAAACAGCTCCTGTTGATGGTTCAATGGCAAGATCCATACCCATATCAAAACCACTTCCACCAATCAATGTGGATGCTTCAAGTGTGGTTAGTGTGGAATCAAACCTGCTTACGAACACATCATAATCACCACCGTTGTAAGTTTCATCATAAGCACCTGCAGTGGTGGGATAATTAGCTGACCATGTATAACCGGTGACAAATAAATGCCCGTTTTGGTCAAATTTCATGCTTTTACCGTAATCATTGCTTGTACCTCCTATGAATGTAGATGCCAGCAAAGGATCAATGTATAAGGTATGTGCTTCGTCATAATTTCCGGTTTTGAAGCCGTAGGTGTTGTTGTTTAAAAGGCAATACTGTACCGGCACTTCCTGTTTGTTTCCATCAATCATTTGGTATGCTACAGGTTTGGTAAAACTTACATTGCCGAGTTCAGTCTTAAGTATTAGCTGTCCTTCTTCGATTTCAAGACCATGTGGGCCATCAATGGATATTTTTATCTGATCCGGATGTGATCCTGGTTTTACAGCAAATATTTTTTCAATATTATTGGTTTTCATTTGCAATTCTAGGTCAATGCCATCATACAATTTCAGCAATGAAACTGAAGCGTAATTTGTTTTTTGCGTGTGCTTGAAATCGTTGTTTTTGAAACGATGATATTGTCCTGTTGTCCCGTTTTGTCCTTGTATAGTAGGTAAATTCGCACCAACAAACTGTTCAAAAAAAGCATAACTTTGTACGTTGTCATCAGAACGCTTGGCCAGGTTATAGGCAAGTTTCCCCTCGTTAGTTACGAACATATTGCCGTAGGCGGCTTTTGCATAATACGCTACTTCATTCGGGTATTCACCCTGATTGTCAAAGAAGTACAAATTCATTGCAGGAATGGCTGAATTTTTCAGTTGTTCCGGGGCATTGTTTGAATTTGCTATTGTGCTTCCGCCTGCCAGGAAAAGCATTGAAATTACTGTAAGAGATAAATATTGTTTCATATGACTAATATTTTAAAGCCTAAAGTTACATTTAATTTTGAATATAGCATAATTTTTTTCTGTTGAACGTAGAAAATTTTGCGATACAAGGGTACTGAAAATACATAAACAGAACATAATTAAAGGGTTAGGAATTTAGGACTAAGTGACATTTATTTGTAAGCTTCCAGGGTTTCACAGGTACAAAACAAATGCCTGTCGCCATACCCCTGGTCGATTTCTGCTGTCCATGTCCAGAATTTATTTTCACGTACCCAGTTCAAAGGATAAGCAGCGGTTTTCCTGTCATAAGCATGTTTCCAGTCAGAAGACAAACATTCTTCAGCGGTATGCGGAGCATTGATGACGGGGTTATCATCAGCAGTGTATGTGCCGTCTTTGATTTTATCCAGTTCTTTTCGGATTTGTATCATGGCTTCAATGAAATGATCAAGTTCCTTTTTGCTTTCACTTTCTGTAGGTTCCACCATCAATGTTTCATGTACAGGGAATGAAAGCGTTGGGGCATGAAATCCAAAATCCATCAAGCGTTTTGCGATGTTCCCGGCGCTCACATGATATTCTTTCTGGAAATGCTGGCAATTCAAAATCATTTCATGGGCACATCGTCCTTTTTCTCCTGTGTAAAGCACTTCGTACCAGTCTTTCAAAGCGGATGCAATGTAATTGGCATTGAGAATGGAAATTTCGGCAGATTTTTTAAGCCCTTCACGTCCAAGCATTTTAATGAAAGCATAAGTAATTGGTAAGATGCTGGCAGAGCCGAAAGGAGCTGCGGCCACCGCTTTAATGGCTTTGTCTCCACCTGTTTGTACAACGCTGTGTCCGGGTAAATAATGACTCAGTTCTTTGGTAACACCAATTGGGCCTACACCGGGTCCACCACCTCCATGAGGGATGCCAAATGTTTTATGGAGGTTGAGATGGCATACATCGGCACCGATAATGCATGGATGTGTGATGCAGAGCTGTGCATTCATATTGGCACCGTCCATGTAAACCAACCCGCCATGATCATGCACAATTTTTATCATGTCTTTGATGTTGCTTTCAAAAACACCGTGTGTGGAGGGGTAAGTTATCATGCATGCAGCGAGGTCATTTTTGTGTTCATCTGCTTTTTTCTTTAAATCATCTAAGCTGATGTTGCCATTGCTGTCAGAATCCACACTGACAACTTTCATGCCTGCCATGACAGAACTTGCAGGATTTGTCCCGTGAGCAGAAGACGGCACAAGACAAACATTACGGTGTGCTTCATTGTTGTCAATGTGATAGGCTCTGATAACCATAAGTCCGGTATGCTCACCACTGGCACCTGAATTTGGTTGAAAACTGATGTCATAAAATCCGGTAATGCGTGCCAGGTCTGCTTTTAATGCATCCATAAGTTCTTTATATCCAGTCCATTGTTCAGCAGGAGCAAAGGGGTGGATGGATCCAAATTCTTCCCAGCTTAAAGGCAGCATACTGGTTGCCGAGTTTAGTTTCATTGTACATGACCCCAGGGGTATCATGGAATGATTCAATGCAATATCACGGCGTTCCAGTTTTTTCATGTACCGCATCATTTCTGTTTCGCTGCGGTAGGCATGAAATACTTCTTGTTGCATAAATTTATCATTGCGCATCATTGATTCCGGCAATGTAATGTTTTCCGGATCGGTATCAATGTAAACCGGTGTTTTATTGGCGGCTTTGGCAAAAATTCTGATAATGTCATTCAAATCGTTGATGGTTGTAGTTTCATCAAGGCTTATCCTAATGGTATTCTCATCCACGATGTTGAAATTAATTTTGTATGTATCTGCAATGTCCTTTATGGTATGAGATTTAATACCATCGGGCAGGGGGATATTCAGGGTGTCAAAAAACATTGTGTTGGTTGGTTTGTATCCTAAGGAGTTTAAAGCTTTTGCCAGTGCTGACGTGTTTTTATGGATATTACCTGCAATCTCCTTAAGGCCTTCGGGTCCATGATAAACAGCGTAGAAACCTGCCATGGTAGCGAGCAAGGCTTGTGCAGTACATATATTTGATGTGGCGCGTTCTCTTTTTATATGCTGTTCCCTTGTTTGTAATGCCATGCGAAGCCCGGGTTTCCCGAATTTATCTTTGGATACGCCAATGATGCGTCCGGGGATGTTACGTTTGTATTCGGCTGAAGTGGCAAGGAAAGCTGCATGAGGGCCGCCAAATCCCATAGGAATGCCGAATCGCTGGGTGTTTCCAACCACCACATCAGCATCCCAGTCCGATGGTTTTTTCAGTATGGCAAGAGACATAATGTCCACTATGGCAGTTACCAGTATGCCTGCTTCGTGGGCTTTTGATGCAAAATCACTATAATCATTGACTGTACCATCAGCAGCAGGATATTGTAAAATTGAACCAAAGAATTTACCGTCTTCGATTTCTGGAAATTTAATGTAATTATCAACCACGACCTCTACGCCAATTGGCTCAGCACGCATCAGAATGACATCCAGGGTTTGAGGAAATATATTTTTATCAACGAATAATTTATTTTTCCCGGCTTTGATGTCTTTTTGCTTGCGTGTATCAAACATCAGTGACATGGCTTCTGCTGCCGATGTGGCTTCGTCAAGCAAGGATGAATTGGCAATTTCCATGCCGGTCAGTTCTGAAATGGCTGTCTGGAAATTCAATAGCGCCTCAAGCCGGCCCTGTGAAATTTCTGCCTGATAGGGGGTATATGATGTGTACCAACCCGGGTTTTCAAACACATTCCGTTTTATCACAGAAGGAAAAACAGTATCGTAATACCCTTGTCCTATGTAAGACTTATATACTTTATTTTTCCCTGCAATTTCTTTTATGTGTGATAGAAAACCTTGCTCAGACATACCATGTTCAGGTAAATCAATTGGTTTGTCAAGCCTGATGGATTCTGGAATGGTTTCATTTATTAATTGTTCAACAGAATCAACACCTACGGTATCAAGCATGTCTTGAATGTCATTTTCGCTGGGACCTATGTGCCTTTTGGTAAATAATTCGTTTTGCATAATGATGTTTTTTTAAAGATTATGTATTTAAAATTGATGGTAAAGGTAAAAAAGTCTGAAAAAAAAATTTGTATGTTTTTTATCATGTTTAATAAGATAAAGATAATATTGTCTTAAAATCTGGCGAAAAATAAAATGAGAAATATTCAAATATGTAGTATATTCTAAGGTCGGGGGTAATAAGAAAATTATAACATATTATTATTGAAACTTCCTGAAATTAAGGTACTTTTGTAACGCGTAAGTTAAATACTGACTTGTAGTTAAAGCAAGTTTTTTTTTTCATAGTTTAATTGGTTTTAGGTTAAGTAAAGTAAAAGGTTCTGTGTGGTGGCAGAACCTTTTTTTATGTGCACACTATATGCAGAATAATCCTGCAATGTGAAAGTAAACTATGGCACCTAGGGGAAAGAAAGCAATGCAAAATGGGAGGTGCTGGCCTATAGCTTAGTAAAGACGAACTGCCGCTGACAGTCAACAAGGAAAAGATCCAGTTTACAAAGCAGGAAAAAAGAAACGCCATACCCGGGATTATTGTCTAAAGCTTATTTCATGTGTTTTTGGCTATCGCGATGCAAGTTTTTTCCTGCTGCAATGGAAATAGAAAGAAATTAAAAAACCGGACATCATCCGGTTTTTAATTTATAAGGAAGGGATATCCCTTTGCATTAATCTTTCTCAATGCGTATCCTGGCATCCACTGCCACGATTTCTGTGGGATTTCCGAGCAGGGGATTTAAGTCCATTTCAAAGATTTCAGGGGCTGTGTAAACCAGGGCTGCTACACGGGTGATTTGTTCTGCCATCAAATCTTCATTGATGCCTTCCTGTCCACGGGTCCCTTTTAATAACGGATAAGAATTAAGCCTCCTGATCATGTTTTGTGCCTCTTGTTTAGAAACGGGTGCAAGTGAGCTTTGCACATCTTTAAGTACTTCGATAAATATTCCACCCATGCCACAAAGCACCATGTGTCCGAATTTATCTTCGCGTTTGGCACCGATAAAAATTTCTTCACCAAAATACATTTCAAACATTTGCACTGCGTAAGTGTCTTTAATGTTCATCAGCCGTTCGTATTCTTTTCTGACCGTGGCTTCGTTTCTTACATTTAGAACAACGCCCCCAACATCAGATTTGTGTACAGGCCCAACAACCTTCATGACCACGGGAAAACCATGTTTTTTAGTAAATTCAATGGCTTCATCCACGCTGTTGACAACCTTGTCATTGGCTCTTTTAATAGAGGCTGCATCAAGCAGGAGCGCAACGTTTTTTGGTTCAAGGTATCCATTATCTGCCCGGTCAATGACCTGCCTTATGGTTTGTGTATCAATATCAGGCATATCAATTTTTTCCGGTTGTGGTTTGGGGGTATGGTAAACTTTGCACAAAGCATCCCCAAATATTTTTTCATCCGGGAAATTGATACGGCCTTTGGCAACGAAATCATCAATTTCATCTTTCACGTTTATCACAGAAGGCAGGATGGGAAATATGGGTTTTTTACAGGTTTTCATTTTTTCATGTAACAAATCATAAACATCATAAACAGGACACAACCCGGGACTGCCAAATATCACAGCCATACCATCGATGTTGTCAAAATCATGTTCGCAGGCATCTATGATGTATCCCAATTGTTCTGCAGTACCTGTAGCAAGGAAATCAATTGGGTTACCAACAGCAGAGCCGGGGAACAGTTTTTCGAGCAATGCATCCGCTTTTGAACCTTCAAGATGTGGGATTTCCATGCCGCCGTTGCTGAGGGCATCAGTAAGCATCACTGCAGGCCCGCCGGCATGAGTTATTATTGCCATGTTTTTACCTTTGAGTTCAGGATGCATAAATACAGATCCCACCGTTATCAGTTGTTCACGGCCGTGGCAACGCACAATACCGGCTTTGCGAAACAGGGCATCAACAGCTACATCACTGGATGCTAAAGCCCCTGTATGAGAAGATGCTGCACGGCTACCGGCTTCTGAGCCTCCTGCTTTTATGGCTGCAATTTTACATCCTTTACGGATTAGTGAAGATGCATGTTTCAACAATAGAGGCGGGTTATTTATGGTTTCAATATAAAGCAATTTAACGGGGGATGATGTTTGCGAATCATAGGTTTCATCCAAATGACGGAGGACCTCTTCGACACCTATCTGTGCTGAATTTCCTACTGACCATACGCTGGAAAAACTCAAGCCCTTGGATACGCCGTTTTCCATGATAAACACTGCTGTAGCTCCGCTTCCTGAAATAAAATCCACTCCTTGTGGGTCCAAACGGGGAATGGGGGTGGTGAATACACCATTGTAATCCGGTGTCAGCAATCCAATGCAATTGGGTCCTATCAGCGAACCACCAACTTCGTTTATTTTATCCACAATGGCTTGTTCTATTTTTCTTCCTTCTTCGCTTTCTTCACTGAATCCTGCTGACAAAATGATAAAACCACGGGTATTTTTTTCGTCTGCAAGCAATTTTACGGTATCATAACAATATTTTGCAGCTATGGCAAGAATGGCTACATCTACCTGAGGCAGGTCATGTAGGTTTTTGTATGATTTCACACCCTGTACTTCCTCCTTTTTGGGATTAGCAACATAGAGATTGCCTTTAAAGTTACCGTCAATGATGTTTTTCAGAATTTTTCCGCCGGGTTTTTGTATGTTTTCTGACCCTCCTACAACAACAATACTTTTTGGTTTTAATAATGCTTCATTTATCATATCTTTTTTATTTTTTAATGTCAAGATTGCAAATTATTTTGTTCAAACATATCCGTTTTCAGTATAAACATTTATTTTTGCCTGTAAAGATGAAAAATAATTTTTGTTTTATGAAATGAGCCATAAGGAAAAATCATTCCACCCGGTTAAAGATTTATTTCGCTGGTGAATTCCTATATGACCGATGACCGATAAATTTAAAATAAAATTATATACACATGAAAAACATCAGAAAACTTTTAAAAACGTTGATTTCGATCAACATCATCCTGATACTGGCTGTTATAGCCTTATATGTTTTATTTTTCACAGGATTGGCTGATAGTGCTAATCTGTCCAAAATCTCGCAATGGGATTCGGGTAAAGCATCCACAGGAAATTCGTACACTCCTGAAGACAGTGTTATCGTAGAACGTATCGCTGTAGTAAAGCTGGATACACTGTTGGCTGAATATAAGCTGGCACAGGAAATGAATGAAAACCTGATCAAACGCCAAAAGCAAGCTGAAGCCAATTTACAGCAAAGAATGAGCAGCTTTGAAAAGGATTATAAAAATTTCCAGGAAAAAATGCGCCTTGGTTCATTTCTTTCAGAGGCCAGTATGCAGGCTCAACAGCAGGAACTTCTGAAGCAACAGCAGGAAATACAAGAATTAAATCAGACATTGTCAATGGAACTGATAGAGGAACAAGAACGCCTGACACAAGGTTTGTACGATTCAATACTGAATTACATGCCTGAAATCAATGATGGCCGGTTTGTGCTTATCCTTGGTGACGCTGTTGGCACTAACGTGCTTTACTCCAATGATGCCATGGATATTACAAATGAAGTGGTGAATTACCTCAATAAAAAATACGAAGGCATAAAATAAGAATAGTGCATGGGATTTGCAGATAATTATTTTGTCAGGTTTCAGACGGAACATGCGACAGAATCACAGCCTGTTCCTGATAATTTGGGATTGGCTGTTGTTATACCTGCATACAATGAACCTGATATTGAAGACACCCTGATTTCACTGTTGCACAACGATGATCCGGGTTGTATTACCGATGTTATTCTTGTTGTCAATGCGCCGGATGATGACTCAAAACAATCCATAGCGAGAAATCTGACCGATTTTCAGCATTACAGTGAATTTGCCAAAACCCTGGAGCATCCATTTATCCGCCTGACTGTGTTATGGAAGGCATTTTCGAAAAAATATGCCGGGCCGGGATCAGCGCGCAAGTACGGTATGGATATAGCGCTGGACAGATTTAACCGCTTAGACAATGCAAATGGAGTTATCCTGTCATTGGATGCAGATGCGGTGGTAGCAAAAAACTACCTGAAAGCGGTACATAAGCATTTCCAAAATCATAAGGAACAGGATGCCGCTACTGTTTATTTTGAGCACCCTTTTCAGGAGGATGATGACCCGATAATTTTGTATGAATTGTACCTCAGGTATTTCAGGCATGCGCTACAATGGAGTGGCTATCCCCATTATTTTTATTTTGTGGGATCGTGTTTTGCTGTAAAAGTGTCTGCTTATGCTGAACAGGGAGGTATGAACCGGAAAAATGCCGGCGAAGATTTTTATTTTTTAAATAAAATGGAATTGAACGGCAATTTGGGAGAATGCAACAATACCATTATTTATCCTTCCGGCAGAATTTCTGACAGGGTGCCTTTTGGTACCGGCCAGGAAGTGAAAAAAATCAAAGCAACAGGCAGTTATGATGTTTATAGCATGGAAAGTTTTGAATTGCTGGCAAAAGTGGTGCAGTGCATAGACAATACCTATGGGATCGAAAAATCCACATACAACGACCTGATAAAAGCATTCCCGAAACCAGTAGTAACCTGGATGGAAAAAATATACCTGTGGGACCACATACAGGATGCACACAAAAACACAACGGGCAAAAAAGCGTATTTTAAACGTCTGTACAGGTATGTGGATACATTTAAAATCATCCGTTTTCTGAACTATATATCAGAAACCCTGTATCCAAAATCCGCTGTAAAACAAGAAAGTGCTATACTTGCTGATAAACTTGGGATTCACTACGAAAACAATACCGGTGTTTCATTGCTGGAAGCGTATCGTAAGCATGATAAATTTAAAAACCAGTGAATATGAAAAGAGCAATTCCTGGTAATGATTATTTTGCTTGAAAGCGTTTTTAATAGCTTTTTCACAGGAAAATGACAGCTTGTTCAAAAATCGTGTCAGTAGGGGTAAAATGAAACCGGGCAAGCTACTTGCATCGCACCGCTACAACCGCCTACCCTTGCTTCCTTCCGGACCTGGGGGAGTTCAGCGGGAGCTGGTCGTACAAGACTTACCCGGACTGCAAATATAAGAAGAATTTTGAACAAGCCATGAAACAATGAATAAAAAATTTTATCTTTGTCTGATAATAGTTTTGTACCATAATTAAACATCGTATGGAAAAATCTTTAAAACCAGTCTGGAAACATGCATTTAGCTGGGGATTTTTGGCTGCCTTGGTTGTCATTATCCTCTCCCTGGTCAGTTATATGGCAAACATTGGTGATTCAAAATGGATGCAATGGGTGCAAATTCTGATTGTGATTGCCATGGTTGTTATATCGCAGGTATTTTACAAAAATGAAAATCCCGGACTGACAATAAGTTATGGCAAAGCATTGGGTGTAGGAATGCTTACCGGTGTTTTTGCGGCCTTAATACTGGCCATCTATAATTACCTGTTTTTTGCATTCATTGCGCCTGATCTGATTGAATACATCAGGCAGCAGGCAGAAATGGCAGTGCTGCAGCAGGATATTCCGGCATCAGCGCAGGAAAAAGCATTGGAAGCCCAGCAGAAGTTCATAACACCTGTAGCCGTAGCTGTTATGAGTATATTTCAAATCGCATGGTGGGTGTTGATTGGAGCCTTGATGTCATCAGCTTTTACAAAAGGAATTAAGCAGGCGCCCGTTCAGGACGTTGAAAATGAAGAAGATAAAATATGAGCAAACCCGTGTTGACAATAATAATACCCTTATATGATGAGGAGGAATCGTTGCCCGAACTGATGAAATGGATTGCATCGGTCATGAAAAAATCAAAATACGATTACGAAGTGTTGATGGTGGATGATGGTAGCAATGATAAATCTTGGGAAGTCATCAATGAGCTTAAGAACCAGTATAGTGATGTGTTGAGGGCATTCAGGTACCGGCGTAATTATGGTAAATCGGCTGCGTTGCATACGGGGTTTCAAAATGCAAGAGGAGACGTGGTTGTTACCATGGATGCTGACATGCAGGATTCTCCCGAGGAAATTCCGGATATGTATAACCTGATTACCAAGCATGGTTTTGATATGGTATCCGGATGGAAAAAGAAACGTTATGATCCCATCAGTAAAACGATTCCAAGTAAATTTTACAACTGGGTAGCGAGGAAAGCCACGGGTATCAAGCTCCATGATTTTAACTGTGGACTGAAAGCATACCGCAATAAAGTGGTGAAAAGCATTGAAGTGTATGGAGAAATGCATCGCTATATTCCCGTATTGGTAAAACAGGCCGGGTTTAATAAAATAGGCGAAAAAGTGGTACAACACCGGAAACGGCAGTACGGAAAAACAAAATTTGGCTTTGAGCGTTTTATGAATGGTTTTCTTGATCTGATGTCTGTTTTGTTTATTACAAGGTTTGCCAAACGCCCCATGCATTTGTTTGGTGTGCTGGGATTTATTGTTTTTTTGATAGGCCTTGCGTCTGCATTGTTTTTGGGTATCAGGAAGATTGTTGCCATAAGTCACGGGCTTGTGCTTGAACGTGTTACTGAAAATCCGTATTTTTACATAGCTCTGACATGCATGGTGATCGGCGTGGTGTTATTCCTTGCAGGATTTCTTGCGGAACTTGTTTCACGAAGCAGCACAGACAGAAATAATTATCAGATTGATGAAATAATAGAATAAATTATGCATAGAGAAAAGGAAATTAGTGTCGTTGAACTTTACAGGTATGTAAAGGTATTTTTCAGGCGGTGGTGGCTTGTTTTGTTGATTGCTGTTGTTGTTGGTGCCCTGTTTGGTTTTTTAAAATCCTGCATTTTTAGTGATAATTACAATTCAAACATAACGATATCTTCTTCAGTTATTTCCAAAAACAATTTATACAGCGCATTTTTACCTATGATGGATAACCAGGGAAACACTTCGGTGCAAATGCTCAAGCCTGTATTTGGTGATGATGCTGACATTATCCATAACGTCAAGGAATTCCGTTTTGACACCACATCTATGAACCAGGCCATTATGATTCGTTTTGTTATCAGTGATACCAGTATCATCAAAAAAATGCGAAAACATATTGAAGCATTCCTGGTAGCCAATTTGGATTACCAAAAACAATTTGAATGTCAGCGGCAATTAGATCAGGAATATCTGGATGTATTAAATGAGGAAATAAAAGAACTCAACCAGTACCAAAAACAGATCATGGAGAATTCCCCTGATGTGAAAGATAAATCTGGAAAAGTAATATTGTCAGGATCACATGCTGAACTTATAGACCTGTATGAGAAAAAAATGGAATTGAAACTCCGGATGACTAATGATGAGCCGATAAAGGTTTCAGCCAATATGCAGGCATTTCCCATCCACCAAAACTCGGTTTTACAGGTTATTCTCTGGGCACTGGTTTTTGCTATCCTTATGGTAATAATACTGGTTGTTATTGAGCTTGACAGGGCCTCAAGAAAACAATAATGCTTACTGTTTTTCTTTTATCAATGTATGTTTTTTCAGTGTTTTTTGAGCCGTGCTTACCATCGGCGGACCGATGAATTTTCCGTTGATCATGGCAACGCCTTTGGCATCTTTTCTTGCTTCTTCTGAAAGTTGCAAAATGTATTTTGCTTCTTCCACCTCTTTTTCTGACGGGGAAAAGTATTGATGAGCAAGATCAAGTTCTTTGGGATGTAAAACCAGCATGCCTTCAAAACCAAGATTTTTGGCAATCTGTAAATTTTTCTCAAGATCATATAGGTCATGAATGTTTATGTGCACCGTGTCAACAGGAATTCTTCCGGTAGCCCTGGCAGCCATAGCGATCATGGAACGCGCGGTGAATATGCTGTTACCTTTAATGTCATGAATGCCTTCCAGATCTGTAATGAAATCTTCACAACCAAATGCAATGGCTATGACACGGTCTGAAGCCTTACAAATGCCTTCTGCATGAAGTACCGCAGAGGCAGTTTCAATAAGCGGAATGATTTTAAACGTTCCAATGGGAATGTGCTTTTCATATTCAATGGTCTCCAGCAATTTGTCAAAAAAGTAAATGTCTTCTTCTGTCTGGGATTTTGGATACATAAAACCATCTATCCCCTGTATTGTCAACTGGTGGATGTCTTTTAACAATTCACCGCTTTCACGGTCATTGACACGGGGAAAAATGAGGTGATTCCCAAATTCTCCCTTGTCAAGCATTTTTTTTATGTTATCACGGGCTGCTTGCTTGTTTTCTCTGGGAAGCACGGAATCTTCAATGTCAAGCAACAATACGTCTGCATTGGTTTTTACTGCTTTGTTCATCAGGTGTTCGTTATGTGCGGGAACGAACATGAGGCTTCTTAACAGATACTTATTTTTCATAACTCTGTGGGTTTTTTCTTTATCAATACTTTTCTTCTGAAACGCAACACGTCAATCTTGTGTTGATTGTAACCAGTGGTTTCAACATATACAATGCCACGGTCGGGTTTTGATTTGGATTCCCTGACATCAAGAATTTCAGTACGAGCATAAATAGTGTCGCCGATGAATACAGGTTGCAAATGATCGATGTTTTCATACATCAGGTTGGCTATGGCTTTGCCGCTGATGTCAGGGACAGTAATCCCCACAACGAGGCTGAATACAAGAGTTCCGACAACCAGGGGCTTGCCGTGTTGCTGCTTTGAAGCATAATCAACATTCGTATGAACCGGATGATGATTCATAGTCATCATTGAAAACCGGTTGTTGTCATCCTCAAAAATGGTTTTTGATGCCGCATGAAAAATGAGCTGCCCTTTTTTAAAATTGTCAAACCACAGCCCAAGCTCTTTTTTGATGATATGTTCGTCTGCCATAATGAATTTGTTTAGCATCGAAAGATATAAAACTTTATCGATTTTTCGATGCATGGAAAGATTTTTCGTAACTAATCACTATCAGTAAAAGTAGCCTTCACCGAGAGATGCAGAGGCGCAAAGTCACGAAAGCACGATTGCATAATAGCACGATGGAACGATAGCGAGATAGGACGAGATGTATATTTCATAATTTTCACTGTTCCGGCTTTGTGTAAATGGTGATTAATACCGATATGTGTTCTTATTTTTTTCCGTATCTAATCCTCACACACTCGTTCCTTTGTGCTTTCTCACTATCACACGATCACCGCTCACCAATTCGCCGGATCGCCCCTTTATGCCATCGTGCTATCATTTAAAATGCGTCTGAATTGTTAAGTTTTTTTATTGTTAGTACTGAGTAGCAGTTACGATTTTCCGTTTCTCATAGTGAAATTCTTGGCTGCAAAATGGGTTGACAGGAAATATTGTTACTTTTACGACTTTATTGCAAACATAGTCATCTGCGGAAATGCTAAAATATTTGTTTAACAAATACAAAAACAGGTCTGATTTTACGAATAATTTCCTGATATTATTCCGTGGTACGCTTATTGCCCAATTAATACCCCTTTTACTGACACCGGTATTAACCCGTATTTATACCCCGGCAGATTTTGGAGTGTTTGAATTATTTTTATCGGTCTCGCTCATACTTGGAGCTGTGGCGAATGGACGGTATGAATTAGCCCTGGTGTTGCCCGATAAAAAAGAAGATGCATGGAATTTATTGGGGCTGGGATTTATTGTTTCATTTGTTTTTTCTTTAGTGCTTTTTATCCTGGTGGGATTTTTTGCAGACCCCATTGCCGGCTGGCTCAACAACACAGATATTAAATTTTGGTTGTTTTTTGTTCCATTGGCAGTACTTATGCAGGGATGGTTTGGGCTGTTAAGGTACTATAAAACAAGGAAAAAATGTTTTAAAAATATTTCTGCGGCTAATATTTCAAGGGCATCATCAAGAACAGGTTTTCAGTTACTGATAGGCATTTTAGTCAATTCCCCTGCAGGTTTGATCATTGGTCAGATTATCGGCTTTTTTGTTGGTGTTGTTATGTTTCTCCGTAAAATGGATGTTAAGGCTTTTTACAATAATCTGACTAAGCAGAATATCAAACAGCAGGCAAAAAGATACAAGCGGTTTCCGATGTTTACCATGCCGTCAACACTGGCCAATTCTGCTTCTGTGAATTTGACCGGCATACTCATTTCAGCTATGTATTCCATTGCAAGTGTCGGGTTTTATTCGCTTGCAAACAGGGTGCTTGGGATGCCCGGCACATTGATAGGACAATCCCTTTCCAATGTATATCATAAAGAAGCCGTTGATCATCGCAAAAAATACGGCCATGCAAAAGTTGCTTTTAAAAGCACATTAAAAAAACTCTTACTCATCGCTTTTCCGTTGTTTTTGCTGATTTTCCTGTTTGCAGAAGATATTTTTACTGTCGTATTTGGTGAAGAATGGCGTGTGGCCGGCAGCTACGCCCGTATTTTGACCCCTTTGTTTTTCATAAGGCTGATTGTGGCACCTGTGTCAGTTACCCTGTCGGTTTTTGAGAGGCAACACATTTCATTGTTATGGCAACTGGGATTGTTGTTTTTAAGCCTATCTGTTTTTGCGATTGCCTGGATCGTTAGCTGGCCGGTAGAAACGTTTCTGATTTGTTTTACTTCGGTGCTGTTTTTTTACTATATAATTTTTATTTTTATTCTTTGGAAAGTGGCAAGTAATAAACTATAATCATGGTATGTGTGCTATAATCACAAAAGAAGATCTGATACAAGACATAAAGAACCTGGGTGTCAAACCGGGGGATATGCTGCACCTAAAAGTGTCTATGCGCTCTATAGGAAAAGTGGAAGGAGGACCAAAAGCATTGCTGGAGGCCTTACTTGATGTGGTTGGAAAGGAGGGAACACTGGTTTCAGATGCCTTTATCAATGCCTATCCTTTGCCGCTGGACGAAGAACAAAAAAAGTGCATTGCTGATGAACACACACCATCGTATGCGGGGGCTTTTGCCAATGTGATGATACAGCATCCTCATATGAAACGCAGTAAGCATCCGATACAGAAATATGCAGCCATTGGCAAGCATGCAGAACAATTGTGTGCCAACCATACACCTGAGTCGGGTGGGTATGATTTGTTGCATGACATGGCAAAACAGGGAGCCAAAAACCTGACCATAGGAAAAAAAGTTGCTGGTGTCGGCACAACGCATGTTGCCATTGATTTGCTGGGATTCAAGCGTAAACAAATGAATAAAGGCGTGTTGTACAGGGAGGAAAATGGGGACATAAAACTGGCAAAAGTGAACTGGAACGGTGGTTGCGCTGCCGGGTTCCCCAAATTCATCCCCCATTACCACCAAAGGGGTGGTGTGATTGGAGAAGGTCCCGTAGGCCAGGCAACCGGTTTGTTAACATCCATGAAACGAACACTTGAAATTGAAATGGATATCCTGAAAAAAAATCCACGTTTTTTCTTTTGCGATGATAAAGCATGTTACTCCTGCCAGATGACATGGGAACATTCTCCAAAAAATCCCTTGTCTTTTTATCCCAGGTGGATACTGAAAAACATGAATTCCTTGTCTTTTTCACGTATAAAAAGGCTTTTAAAAACAACAAAAAACATTAAAAAACATGCTTGACATTTATATCCCTGAGCATTTCTACCAGGAAAAAAAATATACCATGCATGTTCTGACCGAAGTGTTGTTGAAACTGCCTGTACAATTTATCATGAGTTCCGATGCGGATGTGCACATTTCAGTGCCGGGAAAAGGTGATATTGCAATAAAAGATGATTTCTTTTCTAATTTTGACAACGATGTGTCTTATTTGAAAGCCTCCAGTCTTCCTTCGTTGCCCATGTTTCTGGTACATGAATATGCCACAGAGGAATCCCTGCCTTTCTTTTTTGGCAACAATAAGTTTGAAAAAAAAGGAAATCAGGTAGTTATTTATGCTGATATTGTTTCCACAGTGTTTTTTCTTCTGTCGCGATGGGAAGAATATGTACGACCGGAAAGGGACAAATTCAGGCGTTTCCCGGGGCATTTATCATTTTTGCAAAGGCACAAATTGCATTACCGTCCCATCGTCAATGAAACCGCTTTTTTTCTGCTTAATGTGTTGAAATCCATTGGTTTTGCTTATGATGATTCATCACTGCCGCGTTTTGAAATCAAACCAACGCACGATGTGGATAACATACTGCGCTTTAATGGATTAAAAAAAACACTAAAAACCATAGCGGGGGATATGGTGTTGAGGAAAAACCCCGGCGAAATGATGCGAAGTATCAAGAAAGCCCGAAATGTTCACAGAAACAAGCAGGCCGATCCTTTTGATTGTTTTGATTTCCTGATGGATGTGGCTGAAAAAAACAACTTGTGTTCGTCTTTTTATTTTATTCCCGCTATTCGGGGTGAAGCTGACTTTCATTACGATATACATTCGGAGGTTATTAAAAACAAGATTGACAGCATTACGAAACGCGGGCACAACATTGGAATACATGCTTCAGGGAATGCAGCTGACAATCCGGAGCAGTTTGGTGTAGAACTAGCCAGGCTTAATGATATTGCAGGTGATAATATAAGTGAAGGGCGGCAGCATTATTTGCTCCTTAGTGTACCTGAAACCTGGCAGATGTGGAACGATGCAGGGCTAAAAAGAGATTTAAGCATGTGTTATGAAAATGACGGAGGTTTCAGATGTGGTATAGCGTCTGAATTTCCTGTTTATGATGTGATCAACAGAAAACAGTTGAAGCTTTACGAACAACCAACCATTGTTATGGAACAGGCATTAAAGCGCAGCAGCCATGGATTAAATGATTTTAGAAATAGGTTTCTGACTCTGAAAACCACCGTGAAAAAATACCATGGTCAGTTTGTGTTTTTATGGCATCAGGATAATTTAAAACGATACGAATGGCGGGATTATGAACATATATATCCTGGTTTATTAAAGCATTAGATAGATGAATGTAATTTTTTACATATACCTGTTTTCAGGCATACTAAAAGGCATATTGAAGTTTTATGGCATTCACTTGCCCATTGACTTAACTGTATTGACGGGTACTTTTCTGGTAATTGATATAATTTACAATCTTTTAATAAAAGCCATTTCCGGCTCGCCATTACACAAATCGGTGTTGTATCCGTTGATTATGCTTTTGGCCTTTACTGGCTGGATGGCTTTTACCCTTGCATACACCCCATCAGAATCATACAGTAAGGCTAAATTATTTTATTTTTCAACGAACATAGTGGCTTTTGCTTATCCTTTATTTCATGTAAAAATCAACATCAGCAAAATGCTAAGGTATTTTGTGTTGGGTTTTGCCATCATTACCTTATGGTATATCCCCATATTAATCAATTACATAAACACTCCCGAATTGCATGCTTTACAACGATACAACAGTGTTTTTAAGTTATACCTGGTTATCGGGTTATACAGTGGTTTTTCTGTTATTTTGCTGGCAACCCGCCCCAAACTTTTTAAACATGATTTTTTCAGGGTTTTTTTACTGATATTTTTTCTTATCAGCTTGTTTCTATCCGGTGCAAGGGCATCCATCATAATTACATTGTTGCTGCTTCTTGTGATATTATTTGAACGTGCCTTTGTGTTTTTTGTCAATGCAGGTAAGATGAATCAAAGTAAAATGATCATGAATGGTTTTTTAACACTCTTTATCATAACCGGGATTTTGGTTGTTAGCGTTTTATTTTCAGGCAAAATTAATTCTTTGGCAAGCCGAAGTGTAAAGCGTTTTGATATTCTTGTACACTCAATAAATATTTCGAATGTTGAAAATAAACGTTTTGAGCAACTGAAATTCAGCATGGACAAGATAAACGAATCCGTGTCAAGTGTTGTACATGGTTATGGTATAGGTAGTTTTGGAATTATGGAATCCGGTAAAGACGAAAGGGCTTACCCGCATAACTTTATGCTAGAAATTCAGTTTGAAACAGGTTTAATGGGGTTAATTTTGTTTATTTTATTTATAATGTCGGTTTTTATCTGTAGCAGGCATGGGTTAAGCATATTACCAGGATTTATATTTATTTATTTATTTCTTAATTATCTTAAATCCTGGTCAATTATTGATATGAGGATTTGTTTTGGTTTTCTCGGTTTGTTTATTTTGCAATCTTTGCCAGCGTATAAAAAGTATTTTAATGAATTAAATAAAAGTGAGTAACGAATCAATAAAAATATGCCATTTTACAAGTGTACATGCAAGGTATGATACACGCATTTATCAAAAGCAACTTAAGTGCCTGAGCAAAATTAGTGCATCGGTTTTTTTTGTTGTTGCAGATGGCAGGGGTGATGAAATTACAGAAGCAGGCATAACTATCGTTGACGCTGGAAAACCTAAAGGACGCATTGACCGTTTTATCACTATCAGGAAAAAGGTGTTTCAAAAAGCCAGAGATATTGATGCCGATATTTACCAGTTTCATGATCCGGAATTGCTTAAATACGGACTTAAATTAAAACGTAAAGGGAAAAAAGTGATTTATGATTCTCATGAAGATGTGCCGCGGCAAATATTAAACAAGCCTTATTTAAAATCCTTCACAAAGAAAATTATTTCCCGCTGGTATGAAAAATATGAAAACCGGATAGTGAAAAGACTGGACAGGATAATTACAGCAACAGACCACATAACCAACAGATTTTTAAAATTTAACCCAAATGCCATAACGGTAAAGAATTACCCGATGGTAGATGAACTTAAAACCGAAATCAACTGGGATAAAAAGGAAAATAAGGTGTGTTATGTTGGAGCTATAGACAGGAACAGGGGTATAAAGGAAATCAAAGAGGCCATAAAACAAACTGATTACAGGTTGGAGCTTGCCGGAAAATTTTCATCACAAAAACTGCAGGATGAAATACTGTTGGATAGCGAGCAGGCAGGGATCAATTTCGTTGGTTTTGCCGATAGAAGAAAAGTAAAACAAATTTATGAAACATCAAAAGCCGGATTGGTAACCCTACACCCCACAATCAGTTATAAAGACGCTCTTCCTGTAAAAATGTTTGAATATATGCTTGCCGGAATTCCTGTCATAGCTTCGGACATTCCCTTATGGAAATCAATTGTGGAAAAAGCAGATTGTGGGATTACTGTTGACCCATTTAAACCCGGAGAGATAGCAAGTGCAATTGTTATGTTGACAGAAAACAATGAATTGGCTGAAAAACTGGGAAGAAACGGACAACAGGCCGCAATGAAGTATTATAACTGGAAAGATGAAGAGAAAAAACTTTTAAAAATTTATCAGGAAATCTAATTTGTTTATCAGATATGAAGGATCTTACCACCAAATATATTGAAGTTAATGGGATTTTATGGAAAATGTACCAGGGTGCGCTTATTCCTGAAAATCAGACTCATGTTGACATAACACTATCTGATAAAGAAATAAAACGCCTGTTACATGCCTCTTCATCCTGGTTTTAGATGGCCCGGAATAGGATAAAGATAAAGAATCACTTTGGTGGTACGTTATTAAGGATGCGTTTGGCGGACTTTAGGGATTGAGTGGCAATACAAGGTCAAAAGTTAGGAGGTTTTTTAAACGACAGGACTTTCGAAAAGTGGATTCAGAAATTATTTCAGAAAATGCATTGAAAGAAGAACTGGATAAACGTGATGATAATATAAAAAAGTGCTTTAAGTCAGAGTTTGAATGACAGCATTTTCTATTTTTTTGCTTAATTCTAAGATATGATCTCAATAATTACACCGGCATATAATGCCTCACAGTTTATTTCCGATACCATCGATTCAGTGGTCGGGCAAACCTTCAAAGATTGGGAAATGTTGATTGTAGATGATTGTTCGAGAGATAATACTGCAGAGATCGTGCAAGCTTATGCTGATCACGACAGCCGCATTAAACTGATTGAAAATAATGAGAACACTGGAGCTGCTGAAGCCAGAAATGTGGCATTAAGGCAGGCAAAGGGGCATTATATCGCTTTTCTTGACAGTGATGATATGTGGAAACCCGGGAAACTCGAAAAGCAGTTGTCTTTTATGCAGGGCAATGATTTTGCTTTTACATTTACAGGGTATGAATGTGTGAACGAAAAGGCTGACAGGGTTTTGTATCGCGTTAAAGCAAGGCATAGGTTTTCATACCGGGAGTTTTTGAGAAACACTGCTATCGGGACACTTACTGTCATGATAAACCGTGATAAAACCGGTTTTTTTGAAATGCCCCGTATCCGGTCAAGCCACGATATGGCACTTTGGCTGGACATCATGAAACGTGGTTATAAAGCTTATGGCTTAAATGAATGCCTAGCCCAATACCGGTTGGTGGAAGGGTCTAATACAGCCGGAAAACTTAAAGCAGCAAAGGATGTCTGGAAAGTTTACAGGGACATTGAAAAGTTAAACTTGATGTATAGCTGTTTTAATTTTGTAGGCTACGCTGTGAATGCTATTATTAAGAGAATGAAATAACAGAAGATGCAAAAGGATAAATTAAAACAAAACCTCGCTCAGTACCTGGGTAAAAGAAAAAATATTTTTTTCCATTACAAAGGCAGGGTGTCTTTATATGCGATTTTAAAAGCCATGGAAATAGAAGAGGGAGATGAAGTGATTATCCCGGCTTATACCTGTGTAGTAGTACCTAATCCCATCATTTATGCAGGGGCAAAACCTGTGTACGTGGATATTGATCCTGATACTTACAACATGAATACTGATTTGCTGGAAAAAGCCATCACGTCAAAAACCAAGGTGATTGTTTGTCAAAATACCTATGGTCTATCATCCGGAATTGAACAAATTATCGATATTGCAAAAAAACACAAACTATATACCATAGAAGACTGCACACATGGTTTCGGGGGGCAATACCATGGGAAACCCAATGGCACTTACTGTGATGCTTCTTTCTTTTCTATGCAGTGGAACAAGCCGTTTTCAAGTGGCGTAGGAGGTTTTGCACTGATCAACAACCCAAGTCTGCTTGAACCAATGAGACAATTGGAAGCTGAAAAAATTCCAGTGTCGTTGAGTGAAAAAATGAACCTGAAAATCCTGTATTTTATCCGCCGCTACCTGTTAACAAATTTTACCTATTTTACGTTTATGCGATTGTACCGCTGGCTCAGTAAAAACAATATGGTAGTTGGTTCTTCATCAGGGGAGGAGATATCTTCTGTAAAAAAACCGAAAAGATTCTTTAAAAATTACAGCAATGTGCAGGCTAAAGAGGCCCTGCGAAATCTTAAGAATTTTGATGATGTACTCCTGAGGCGAAAAAAGAATGCACGCGTTTATACTGATTTTTTATCAGAAACAGGTAAAAACCATGTTTCCGTTGATTTGTTTGATGATCACGCTTTTTTGAAATACCCGTTACGGGTAATAGACCGTGACAGGTTTTTCCATCTTGCCGAAAAAGCCAACATCCCGCTTGGAGATTGGTTTTTTTCACCGATACACCCTGTGCAGCAGGATTTGTCTGCCTGGTGTTTTGATGCTAAAAATTACCCTGTAGCAGTAGAAATGGCAAAGAAAGTGGTTAATCTGCCTACAGATATTAAAACAACAGGAAAGCTTATTCAGTTTCTAAAAAAACACATTGACCTTATCGAGGATGAGAAAAATAGCATTCATTGATTTTGTTGGAACCAATTGCTGAATGCTTTTATGCCGCAAGCAAAATCCGTTTTTGGCTGATAGTTTAATTTGACTTTTGCTTTATGTATGTCAGCCCATGTGCCTGCTGATTCTTCTTTAAATTTGGGCAGGAACTTACATCTGGCATTTTTATCCAGTGATTTTTCCAATGCTGATATCAAATTTATCAGGGGTATTTTTTCACCATGTGCCAGGTTGAAAATATCAAATCCATGCTTATCATAATGTATAGAAGCAATGATGCCTGAGATGATATCGTCAATGTACGTGTAATCCCTGTAGCTTTTGCCGTTACCATACACTTCAATGGGCTGGGCGGTTGCGATATTTTCTGCAAAACGATGCATTGCTAAATCAGGGCGCATTCTTGGTCCGAATACTGAGAAAAATCGCAAACTTATAAACTGATTGTTAGGGGTAGAAGCAAAGTTTTCGCCTGCATGTTCACATTCCAGCTTGTAGCGGGCGTATGGGCTCAACGGATGTAAGTTGTCAAGTGCTTCATGCCAGGGTTGAGCTGGATGATCGCCATACACTGAGCTTGAGGATGCAAAAATGATCTTTTTAATCCGTCGTTGTCTGGCAAACTCAATGACAGCAGCATTGCTTTCAATGTTGATGTTGATAAACAGATTAGAATTGTTTCCCCATTTACGAACTCCCGGGATGGCTGCCAGATGAATGATACTATGGATATTTTTGTTTTCTAAGGCTTTGATGTTATGAATATCCCGAACATCATGGGCAATTAATTGAAGATTGTGGTGATCAACAACGTTCTCAAGGTTTTTATACTTTATGGCAGGATTGTAAAAATCATCGAAATTATCAATAACAATAACCTTGTAATTCAATGTCAACAATTTTTCAACGGTATGGCTTCCGATAAATCCTGCACCACCAGTAACGAGTATATTAAGTTTCTTTGACATCCAAAAGCAATGATATTGAGCCTCAAATCCGCAAGCCCTTCTCCAGATTGGTCAAATGCGGATTTGAGTTTATAAAACATGCGGGAACGTATGTATGGAACCGGTATGGGGTGTTAAAAAAACAGACCACGGATCCTTATTTTGCATAATTGACAGCACGTGTTTCCCTGATAACAGTTACTTTTACCTGCCCTGGATACGTCATTTCATCCTGTACCTTTTGTGCGATCTCGTTGCTTATCCGTTTTGCATCTTCATCGGTTACTTTATCGCTGCTAACAATGACCCTGAGTTCACGGCCTGCCTGTATGGCATAAGTTTTTGTAACACCAGGGTATGATAGTGCGAGGGATTCAAGTTCTTTCAGTCGCTTGATGTATGATTCCACCACTTCCCTTCTGGCACCGGGGCGAGCTCCGGATATAGCATCACAAACCTGCACAACGGGTGCAATGAGTGATGACATTTCGATTTCATCATGGTGAGCACCGATGGCATTGCATATTTCAGGTTTTTCCTTGTATTTTTCGGCAAGTTTCATACCCAGTATGGCGTGTGGCAATTCCGGTTCGTTTTCGGGAACTTTTCCGATATCATGAAGCAATCCGGCACGTTTTGCAAGTTTTGAATTGAGCCCGAGTTCTGAAGCCATAATGGCAGATAAATTAGCAACTTCGCGTGAATGCTGCAGCAGGTTTTGGCCATACGAAGATCGGTATTTCAGGCGTCCGATCATGCGTACCAGCTCGGGATGTAATCCGTGAATACCCAGGTCAATAGTGGTTCGTTTCCCGATCTCAATGATCTCTTCCTCCAGTTGTTGTTGAGTTTTTGCAACCACTTCCTCAATGCGGGCAGGATGGATGCGACCGTCAACAATCAGTTGATGCAGGGCAAGACGTGCTATTTCTCTTCGTATCGGGTCGAAAGCCGAAAGAATTATAGATTCAGGAGTATCATCAACAATGATTTCCACACCGGTTGCGGCTTCGAGAGCTCTGATATTACGGCCTTCGCGTCCGATGATGCGTCCTTTAATGTCATCATTTTCAATATGGAACACAGAAACAGCATTTTCTATGGCTGTTTCTGTAGCAGTACGCTGGGCCGTTTCGATCACCAGTTTTTTCGCTTCTTTATTGGCAGTCATCCTGGCTTCATCCATGATTTCATTGATGTAGGACATGGCTTCTGTTTGTGCCTCGTCCTTCAACGAGTTTATCAACTGTTGTTTCGCTTCGTCTGCACTCATGTTGCTGACAACCTCAAGCTGTTTGACCTGCTCATTGTGAAGATTTTCCAGCTCTTGCATTTTGCGTTCTACGTGTTCCAGTTGTATGTTCAAGTTGTTTTTTATAGTTTCTATTGATTCCCGTTTACGATTCAAATCTTCCATCTTTTTGGAAAAATTCTGTTCTTTTTGTTTCAGCCGGTTTTCTCCATTAGCAATTTTGGCATTTTTTTCACTTATGTATTTTTCGTGTTCACTTTTTAATTGTAGAAATTTTTCTTTGGCCTGTAAAATTTTGTCTTTTTTTATGACCTCGCCTTTATTTTTAGCTTCTTCAATTATTTTGGTGCGTTTCTTTTTCAGGATGCTGTCCCACAGGTAATAGGATATTACAGCACCGACGGCAAAAGACGCTACGCCTGTTATTAAAAATGGTATCATATTATTATTGTTTATAGGTTAATATATATATATATGTTAATTACTCTTAGTTAATAAACAAAAAATGCCCGTATTGTTCAAAGAAGGGATAGTTGACCCCTGTTTAGACATGGGTGGAGCTGCCACACTACATCTGACGTCCACTGTCCGCCGGAGCGAAACTGTTGAGCTTGTCAACAGTTGAGGCCTGCCATCAGCAATGTGAGCCTGGCTCCAAAATAAATAGTGTTGAGTCACTTATTCTTAGTTGAACCAATACGGGCAAAGATTTAATATTATGTAAAGAACGTTATGCTTCAGATAAATAAGAACTTAATGTAAAGTTCAATTCTCGTAGATCTTCAACCAGGTGTGTGAGTTCATTCTGTTCTTGTGCATCCAATAGTTTAACCGCAATGTTTAAACTTGTTAATGCCAGGTAATCCTGGTTGTCTTTATCTTTCATGCCAAGTTTCTTGAAATGTTGCACAGAAGCATCTACCATTTTACCGGCTTTTCGGAGCGTCTGCTCCGATTTGCTGTCCCCCCGCTTTATTTTTATGTTGTAAGGGCGGTGTGCTATTGGTATTTCTATGCGCAACTTGTCTTGCATGGTGTTACATTTTATTTATCAGAGCTACACAGTTATCAATGTCCCGTATTAATGTGTTAATTTGTCCTTTCGCCTCTTCTTTCGTCTCTTTATTAGTTAACGTTTTTGATAACTTAATAGTTTCCAATTCTACGGATAATTTCTGAATTTTTTCGTTTAACTCGGAATTCTTGTTTTCTAAGCTTTGTATTTTGTTTGTCAACTCATAATTTTTACGTTTTTCGTTTTCGTATGCAGCGTGCAACCGCGCAGTCTTTTCTTTTATTGATGTTATTATTTCCTGTAATTCTGCTGTCATAATTTTTAACACTATTTTTTACAAAAATAATGGAAATTTCATTAATTTGAAAGATATTTGATGCAATGTTTGAAAAATTTGTAAACAATCACGGGTTTAAAATTTTGCTAATTTGTATTGGCCTGTATAGTAGTGCTTTTAATTGTTTTGCACAACACACGGATTATCATTTTCCCATGAAAATCCCCATGGTTATATCCGGAAGTTTTTGTGAATCACGAAGCGGACATTTCCACACAGGGATAGATATAAAAACACTTGGTGTTACAGGGCAAAAACTGTATGCTATAGATGATGCTGTCTTGTATCGAATTAAAGTGAGTGCCTATGGATACGGGAAAGCCTTATACTTGTTGCATCCCGATTCAACGCTGAGTGTGTATGCTCACATGAAACGATTTTTGCCGGATGTAGAAGCTGCTGTAAAACGTATGCAATACCATAAAAAATCTTTTGAACTGGATACGATATTGCATGACAGTTTGTTTGTGTATAAAAAAGGGGAGTGCATAGGATATTCCGGTAATAGCGGGGCATCGGAAGCCCCTCACCTGCATTTTGAAATGCGTAAAATGCCCTCGGAAAAATGCTTTAACCCACAACAATTCTGGTATTTCAGAGATGATATTCAGCCGCTGTTTAAAGGCATTGTATTTTATGATCTTGATGCCAATTATAAAACAGAAGCACAGCGGTCAGATTATTATTATGCCGGAAATGTGCGTAACAATCAAATTACGCTTGACCCGGGACAATGGGGTATAGGCGCAGACATTTTGGACAGGATGAATGGAACGCATAACCGTTATGGTATTATTGAACTTATTTTAGAAGTTGATGAGGCTACAGTATATCACAGCAGGATAGATGATTTTAACTGGTCAAATCAGAAATATACCACCACCTGGTTTGATGTGTATTACCTGGAAACCCGCAGGTCCCATGTTCAGCGCTGTTTTCGTGAGCCCGGCAACAAAACAGACTTGATTATACACAGTCAGAACGATGGTGTGGTGCACTTGGAGCCGGGCGATGAAAAAAGCATTGTTCTCAAAGCCCGCGATGCTGCCGGTAACTGGTCAGAATTTCGGTTTGCGCTGAAAGCTACTGGCAACAAAAAACCAACACCCGTTTCAAAAAGTGTGTACGCTGCCGGAAAGGCGGTGAATTTCCCTTTTGAAGGAGGCTATTTAAGTGTGCCTGAAGGCGCTTTGTACAGGCCTGCCTCAATCAGGGTGAACACCAGGTTGGATTCAGAGGGGCATTACACGGGCTGGAGTTTTTCGGATCCGTATTATGTGTTTTTAGAACCCCTCGGCATTTTTCTGGATGGGAGCGCTGTGAAATCACAAAACAGAAAATACACCGTGGTTATGTGCAAAAGGGACGGTAAGGAACAATGCCTGACAGGCGAATGGCATGGCCCGTATTTTGGGATACACACCAAAAAACCAGGCGATTTTTATTTTGCCACCGACAGCCTTCCTCCCCGTTTATATGGCAGCAGGATGCGTGACAGCGTCCGTTTGCAAGGATACAATGAAATTTCTTACCGTGTGTCTGATAATCTGTCCGGACTAGCGCATTTCAATGCATGGATAGATGGCAATTGGGTGCTTCTGCAATATGAGAGAAAATACAACAAATTGTTTTACCGTTTTGATGAACACACAGAGAAAGGCAAATGGCACAACTGGAAAATCAGGGTGGAAGATGCTGTGGGCAATGTGCGGGAAGAAAAAGCTGTGTTTTATTATTGAGGATGACTCTATACCATATTGATAGATTAACAAAGGGTGTTTTTAAAATACTCCATCCGCCGGCTGGCAGATGGAGTATTTTGTTGTTATTAAAAGAAAGATTACCGTTTCACCACAAACTGTTTGCGTTCGCCGAATTGTGGAGAGTAGAGGA
>JBNGDT010000008.1:0-27848 GCA_049975305.1 Bacteroidales bacterium
GTCTTTAACCAAACGTACATAGTAATCCGGACACTCAAAATTGATGGCTTCCACTTCACTGTCGGTATATTTCAGTTCACGTATAGAAAACCGCCTGTATTCATTGATTGCTTTGAACACAGCCTGGTCATCCCGGTGAAAAACAATCTCATCATTGTTTACAAAATCCGGGCTAAAATCAGATTGGGCTGTTTCCCATTGATAATTTTGAACAATACACACATCCAGATCATCATACATGTTGTTAAACTCCATGCCTTTGGTTTCAAGGCTAAACTTCACATCCTGCCCCAGGCTTCTGTACAGGCTGACCACCGGTTGTCTGACTTCTGCATTTATCTTGATTTTATGTTCATTCACCATAAAACGTTTGACAAACAAAACACGTTCAGGTTGAGAGGTTTCGTACACTTCCACCACATAATTGCCTGAAATCCTGAAATCTATATCATCATTGGGGAGTTTCAATTCATAATGTGTGTAAGGAATGAATGTATTCACCGACATATCATAATCATCAATATAATTGGTTTCCAAACCGTCAATGTACTCGTTGAAAAACAAATTACTTTTGCTCCAGTTTTGATCGCAATGAATAATCCGGTATTGAAAATCACGCGAGTTTTCACACAAGTCATCAAAACTTAAAACAAGCTGTTTATCGCTGTTAAGTTCATAAAACGGATAGGAAATTTCCCAGCCGCTTTGATGGATTCTTACCGTTTTTATGCTGTCATCAAAAACACGATCTTTATAAACATCGGAAATTTCTTGTGCCTGTATTGGTGTAATGATTACCTTTGTCAAAAGGAAAAAGAAAAGTATAAATTTGAAATAATATGGCATAAATCTTGTCAGATATTGGTGAAATAAACGGATTATCATGAAAAAAGTTTTATACATACTTATTATTTTCAGCCTGCAAATTAATGCTTTTGCGCAAAAATCCATTAAAATTGAGAACAAAGAACATGCCGGATATGTAAAAATTCCGGGAACAGGCCTCAGCATTGTCCCCCCGGAAAACTACACAGAATCGGAACGTTTCACTGGGTTTGAAAACAAGCTGGCAGAAGGTTCGATCATGGTAGTAAAAGTCCCCGGGAGTGTGCAAAAAAATTTCCTGGCTTTTAAAAAGAACCAAGACATTCGCAAAGGCATGGTCGTATCTGATGAAACCATGTACAAAATCAATGGTTACCAGGCTCTTCTTCAGGGCGGCATCCAAATGTCATACGGCAAAACTTACTTGCGGTACAGGCTCGTGATTGGCGACATGGAAAACACCTACCTGCTCAATGCCTCCTGGATCAAAGATAATGACGCCAAAGCCGAAGCCAAGCGTGTAAAAACGGCGTTGTTAAGTGTCATTTATGAACCTGAAAAAGATGAGCCCATACAGGAAGCATTTGATTTTACCGTGAATCATGACATGTGCGGGTTAAAACCCGGCGATATCCTGATGTCCTCATTGGTTTTTACAGATGACGGACACATGCCCAGCCAGACCGATGCCAAAACAGCCTTTATGATTAACAAATCCACCGTACCAAAAGGGGAATCATCTGAACATTATGTAAAGCAAATATTACAAAAATACCCGCTTGAATTCATGGAAAACCAGGACATGACACCTCAACCTGTTACAGTAGCCGGGATGAAAGGCCATGAAGTGTATGGCATCGGGAAAAACACAAAAATCAACCGCTCAGAATTATTGTACATCATGGTGTTGATTGATGGCTCCAACGCGTATCAGCTTACCGGCAGCACTTTGAAATACTTTGAAGAACACCTGGCCTGTTTCAAAAAAACGGCACGGAGTTTCAGGTTCACAAAAGATTAAGAAAACAGGATGACAGCCATTTATGATCATGGTGAATTATCAAATTTATCCGTATATTTGTACGATGACCCCGGCGACCGCATATGGAAATTTACCCCGTTGAATAACAGCGAAGCTGTTAGCCGTAGGCTATTCAACGGGGTTAACCGGAAATGAAACACAAATGCAAATTAACGGAGAATCCACATACAGCAACGTGTATTTTGAAAAAACCCTTTACACCAGCCCCTACCTCGTCATGACCGAAGAGGAATACACCAAGCATTATTTCATTGAAGGCGAGCGGGTGTGCAGCAGGGTTGGCGGTGGTTTCGGGCCGGCTGATGTACCCCCTACATCACCACCCCTGGACTTTATTTATGGTGATGAAGAACATCTTGCTGAGGGGTTGAAAAAATACACAACAAGAAATATTGATTGCACCGGTTATCCCGGGGGCTGGGATTTTTCGGAAATACTTGAACCTGCATACGATATGGGCAATGAATGTGAACTCGCATCGTACTTTTACCACCCTGACCATCTTGGCAGTGCTGTCTTTATTTCAGATTTTCAAGGACAGGCTGAACAACACCTGCAATACTTACCCTTTGGTGAACTTTGGGTTAACCAGCAAAATTATTATTTCGACACCCGCTACAAATTCTCCGCAAAGGAATTAGACAGCGAAAGCGGCTACAACTATTTCGGAGCGCGGTACTACGATTCGGAGCTAAGTAATTGGCTTTCTGTTGACCCATTAGCAGATGAGCGAAGCTGGGTATCTCCATACAGCTACGTACAAAACAGCCCGGTTAACAGAGTGGACCCTTCAGGGGCTTTGGATAATCCAATCTATGATACTGAAGGGAAATTTTTGGGAACTGATGATAAAGGGTTGCAAGGAAAAGCAATCGTAATGAACAAAGATGACTTTAGCCAGGGAATGTCCCATGAAGAAGCATTAAGCCATAGTCTGGTGGCTGAAGGCTTAAGCAGTGATGCTACTGCTTGAGCATAAGGCAGGCTTAAAAGATAGGCCGGATTGGGACGGTCACTGCTGGCGTCACTTATTTAAGATACCTTGATAAAAAACAATTCAAATGGCTCCTTACTACATGAAAAAATCCGTAGTACCCGAAAATTGAAAAATAAAAATACATACACCTGTATATCTGATTGTTATGACTTTATATTAACATGTTGGGGTAAAGAGTTCTGTTTTTTTATCTCTTGGCATTTTGCGTTCAGAATGGCTTTTAATTCGCCCAGAACCATAGCTGTGGCTCCCCAAACTATGTGTCCGTTGCTTGAAAATACAGGGGCTTTTACTTTGTGTTGACGGACGGTGATTACCCTGGTTCCAAGGCTTTCTATCAGGGGTATAAGCGGGGTTTGTATAATGGTATTGACTTCGTGGGGATTTGGATGGAGTTGTGGAATGCCATCATAATATCCGATTACAGGCAAAACAGTGAACCCACTGACAGGTATATCTACGGAACTCAGGCTGCCAATGATTTCAACATCATGTTTATTGATGCCTATTTCTTCTTCGGCTTCTCTTAAAGCGGTTTCTATTTGGGTTTTGTCCTGATTTTCGTATTTTCCACCGGGAAAAGCGATTTGTCCTGAATGCGGGCTGGTATCCTGCGTACGTTCTATGAGGATGGTCATTAAAGTCCCATTATCTTCGTAAAAGCAAACCAATACGGCGCCTTTTCTTAGTTTTTCATTTGATGTGTAGCTAACGCCGGGTATGGGAGTGACTGGCAGGTACTTTTTTTGTTCTGTCCATCCGGGCAGTTTTCCACTCATGCACGCTTTGATGGTGTCTATGTATTTATTGTAAACAGCCATAAACAATATTAGGAATCAATGCGGCAAAATTAATCAATTGTAACTAATCAGTGTGAATATAAAACAAATAAATGCATATCAACAATATTAATTGCTCACCGCAAAGACACAAGGGCACGATGGCATGATTGCATGATAGCACGATGTCATACTTTCATGCTGTCGTTACATCGTCCAATCGCCCTATCGTGCCTTCTCGCTATCGTCATTTCACTGCGTCTCTGCGGTAACAGTCGGTAAAAAATGTATTTGCCTGACTATTTAATTTGCATGTCTGGGGTTTTCTTTTTTTGTTCCCGTGCTTGCATAAGGGCATTGTATCTTTTAAAATATTCATTGGCTTTGCTGATATTACCAAGCTGTTTATAGGCATTTCCAATAAAATACAATGCCTGTATGTGTTCCGGATTCTTGTCGAGAACCTGTTTAAAATACGGAATGGATTTTTGTATTTCTCCCATATTCTGATAGGTGATTCCAAGATTCAAAATTGCCTGCTCATCTTTTGGTTTTATCTGATGCACTTTATTGAAACATTCCAGGGCTTTTTCGAAATTACCAGTCTGACCGTAAACAACGCCTAAATCTTTCCAAACATCTACATAATCCGGTTTTATTTCCAGGGCTTTGTTGTAATAGTTAAGCGCAGTATTGTAATCCTGTTTATACCTGCCATACATAAGTCCCAACACACGATACACTTCAGGAATACCTGGTTTAACCTGGTCTAATTCCTTGCATGCCTGTATGATTTCATCCGGTGTATTAACTGCAGTGCCTGCAGACATTAATCCGACAATCTGAGGCAATATCAAACGTGCATTGTCAACAGCGAGGTTATGTGCCGGCCTCCGTTTTAATATTTCAGTGTACCAGTGTATCGCTTTGGCAATGTCCTTGTTTTTCTGATAATGAGCATTGCCGAGCAGCAACATGGGGTCCACGTAATCAGGATGAATTTCGATTGCCCTGTTCAGATAGGTAATTGCCTGGTCAACGTATTCGGCTGCCTGCTGTTTGTTTTTTAGTGTTTTGGATTTTTCCAGCAGTTTTCCCCCTGCTGATGTATTGCTTTTGGCGGATTTATCTGATGTTTTAACATCGGTTGTGAACAACGTAAAGTCGTCTTTCCACGCTCTGTTTCTGCCAATAGTTTTGACTGAATATAACCCCAACACAAGTATCAGCAACACTCCTATTGTCTGACGGCGGGATGCTTTGTTGTTCACCAGCCTGACCGCTATTATTGCCAGGAGAAGCACAAAAGCCAGTGATGAAAAATAAATAAACCGCTCATTCATAAAGGAACCAACGGGAAAAAAAAGATTGGATACAACAGACAAAGGTGACAGGTACATAATTGTGATTAAACCTGCCAGTTTAAGATTTTGATTGGTTTTTCCAAGAAACCACGCTATCAGCGACCATATCATAATGCCTGTTAACACCAGATAAATGATCACAGATATGGCTGGAATTGCATCAGTCAGTTCGTGGTATTCTATGTGGAAGGGATAATAATCATAAGTAAGCGGGTGAGGGAAAAACAACAGCCTCAAATACACCATCAGGGTAAACATAACCGTGCCCAAGCGTTCAGTACCCTCAACATACAGAAAAGGATTGTTCATCAATTCACTGGCAATATTCTCTGTTCCGGTTCCCCCCCAGCCCAGCACAGATTGCCGTATAAGTAGGAAAACCACAGTGGCAGAAAAAATACTCAGGAAAGGTTTGACATGTTGTTTCAGATTTTTCTCTTTAAAGAACAAAGCAGCAACAGGAATCACAGCCAACCATGTGATGGCATTTTCTTTGGCAAGCAAGCCTGCAAACATCGCAAAAAATCCCAGCACAAGCCATTTAAATTGTTTTTTATCAAGGTATCTTAAATAAGCGACGCCAGCAGTGACCGCCCCAAGAAAAGATAAAATCTCATCCCGGCCTTTGATGTTGGCTACTGCTTCGGTATGTACGGGATGCGCCATGAACAAAACAACAGCAATGAAAGGGACATTAAGCCACCATTTTTTGTCCTGGTCAGGAAATAAAGCCTTGAGAAAAACAAACAAAATAAAAGCCGTAAGTATATAATATACCAGGTTGAAAAAATGATGCGCAGTGGGACTATCGCCGAAAATGTCGTGTTCAACAGCAAATAAGGCAAAACTCAAAGGACGGTACCTGCCCCCTGCCACAAGCTTCTTTTCCTCCTGAATCTGTTCAGGCGTCATGTTTTTGTAAGAGCTGAGCCAAAAACCAACAAAACTATCGTATTTGAAAATCTCATCAACACCCCGGATACCTTGTTGAGTAAATTCATTTTGAGAAATGGCAATGGCATCATCCAGGGCATAATCATGGGTTAAGGTATTGCCGTACAAAACAAATCCGAATACAGCAAACATCAGTAAATAAGACTTGTTGCTGAATTTAAGGGATGTTTTCTTCTTTTTTGCCGGCTGTTTTGTATTGGGTTTATTCTTTATTTTTGTCATAATTACATTGGCTTTGCCCAAAAATAAAAAATAGCCGGATATCGTGCAAGACTTCCGGCATAAAAGTAAACCAATAAAAACTATTATTTCATAAAGACTTTGTCAGAAGTCGAAACCCGAAAGGACATGGATGAAAAATGGACTTATCAATATTTGCAGATGAAATTTTATTAGTATATCTGCCTGTAAAGTCTGCTAACACAACATCAGACAATTGTCTATAAGTATACTCACTCTACGTTTAAGTTAAATTTGAGACGTTTTGCTTCCGGTCAATTTTTTTGATCAGCCCACACAACACTTTCCCGGGGCCAATTTCCACAAATTCATCCGCCCCGTCAGCAATCATAGCCTGTACTGACTGTGTCCACTTAACCGGGCTCGTAAGCTGTGCAATCAAATTTCTCCGTATTTCATCCGGATTGATATGTGGTTTGGCATCCACATTTTGATAGACAGGGCACAAGCCTTTGTTAAAATCAGTTTCAATAATGGCTTTCGCCAGTTCTTCCCTGGCAGATTCCATAAGCGGTGAATGAAAGGCGCCACCCACAGCCAATGGCAATGCCCGCCTGGCTCCTGCTTCTTTTGCTTTTTCAATGGCTTTTTCAACACCAGCCAGTGTGCCCGAAATGACAACCTGACCAGGGCTGTTATAATTGGCAGGAACAACAATATCATCAATATCCTTACAGATGGATTCAACTTTATCATCATCCATACCAATAATGGCAGCCATTGTGGAACGTTGTTTATCACAGGCTTTCTGCATGGCCATGGCACGTTTAAACACAAGCCTGAGACCATCTTCAAATGTCAGGGTTTGATTGGCTACCAAGGCAGAAAATTCACCAAGTGAATGCCCTGCAACCATGTCAGGTTTAAAATCCTTACCCATGGTCATTACACGAATGACTGAATGCAGAAAAATAGAGGGTTGAGTCACTTTAGTTTGTTTCAAATCCTCAGGTGTTCCGTCAAACATAATATCTGTGATGTTAAATCCGAGGATCTTATTGGCTTCTTCAAACCTATTTTTGGCTTCCGGATAATTATCATACAAATCCTTTGCCATGCCTGGAAATTGAGCCCCCTGTCCGGGAAATACAAATGCTTTCATAATGTTATTGTTTTTTTTTTAGATTTTATATTAAATCTGAACCTACCAATTGCAAAAATTCTTTGCGTGTAGGCTCTTTTAAAAACACTCCTGTAAAATCAGATGTTGTGGTAATCGAATTTTGTTTTTGTACACCACGCATTTGCATGCATAAATGTTTGGCTTCAATAACCACACCTACCCCAAGGGGATTCAATGTGTTTTGAATGCACTCTTTTATTTGCAGTGTCATGCGTTCCTGTACCTGCAGGCGTCGTGAATAAGCCTCTACCACACGGGCAATTTTACTCAGGCCGGTGATGTAATTTCTTGGTATATATGCTACGTGAGCTTTGCCAATAAAAGGCAGCATATGATGCTCACACATACTGAAAATATCAATGTCTTTTACCAGTACCATTTGCTGGTAATTTTCTTTAAACCGTGCTGATTTTAGAATCTCTTCAGGGTCCATGTTATATCCCTGCACCAAAAATTGCATGGCTTTGGCTACACGCATGGGGGTATCTTTCAGACCATCCCTTTCGGGATTTTCCCCCAACAAATCAAGTATCTCTCTGTAATGAGCTGCAAGGCGGTTGGTAACATCTCCATCATAATTATCTGTTCTGACAAATCCACCTTTATCTGCATTATTAATTGTGAATTCCATAAGTTTTGACTATTTTTAGATTTGCAAAGAAACAAATTTTAAAACAAAATACACGTGTTTTTATGACGAACAAAACCCTGCTTATTATCCCCACTTACACAGAGGCCCGGATGTTGATCGAAAAACCAAACATCACAGCTTCTCAGCATTCCATTTACAAACTGGATGATTTGTCAGCTAACATACTGATCTCAGGACCTGGATTACCTGCCAGCATGATGCAAATTGCACAACATTTACAATCTCACAACAATTATCATTTACTTATTATGGCGGGACTGGCAGGAAGCTATTCATCGAAAATAAAACCAGGAGAACTGGTGTGTGTTGAAGCAGAAAAAACTGCAGACATAGGGTATGTACATCAAAATAAATTCCATGCCCTCACATCGGAAAAAGAATGGGAACCATTTTACAAAAAAGGGGTTCTGATCAATACCTTTCAAACCTTGCGTCATGAAACCGGGTTAAAAAATGTCAGTTCCAATACCGTGAATGTTACTAACTTTACCATCCAGGGGAAACCTGATGCAGACATTGAAAACATGGAAGGGGCCGGATTTTTCATGCTGGCACAGGAAAAAGCAATTCCTTTTCTTGAAATCAGGGCCATTTCAAATTATGTCAGTGAACGTGACAAAAGCAACTGGGAAACGGAAACGGCATTGACAAACCTGCATGCATATTTAATGGATTACCTGGCAACAAAAACGGTATGAACAAACTGACACTTGGCATTTCATCCTGTCCGAACGATACATTTATGTTCGGCAATTTACTGAATAACAGAAAGTTTAAATTTGACCTGCGCATTGAAGACATTGAGACACTCAACGCCATGGCGTATCGTGAAGAAACTGATATTACCAAACTGAGTTTTCATGCATGGCTAAAATTACAAGACAAATACCAATTGCTAAACAGCGGCGGAGCCCTGGGTAAAAACTGTGGTCCCATCCTGGTGTCAAAGCACAAAGCTTATCCCGACGAAATCCATGATATGACCATCGCTATACCCGGCGACATGACTACAGCCAACTTGCTACTTTCCATATTTTATCCGGACATTAAATCCAAAAAACCATATGTGTTTTCAGACATTGAGGAAGCCATTATGGATGAGGAAGTTGATGCCGGTCTGATCATCCACGAAAACCGTTTTACATATCAACAAAAAGGCCTGAACAAAATCGTTGACCTTGGCGAATTGTGGGAAAAAACTTACCATGTGCCTACACCACTGGGAGGGATTGCCATTCACCGTCGTATCAATGAATCAACTGCGACAAGCATTGATAAAGCATTGCATGGCAGTATTGTTCAGGCTTTTGACAAACCTGAATCCGTGATGCCTTTTGTAAAACAACACGCCCAGGCGATGGACACAGGTATTATGAAAAAACACATTGGTTTGTATGTCAACCATTATTCGCTTGGAAATGATGACGCTTACAGGAAGTCCATCCGAAAACTGTCAGACATTGCACAACAACATGGTTTAATCCCGTCAGCACATCAAAAATCGTTTGTAAAACACTGGTAAAAAAAACACCAATAAGTGCCGGCAAACATTTTAATGATTGTTTAATGAATGGTGATCTTGTCGATTATCATAAAGTGTAACAATCCGTATTTCCTTATTGTCAATGCAATGATAAATTGTTGTTTGTTTGGATAAAACAGATTTTCTAAGTTTTCCGGATGTTGTGCTTTTGGGAAAAAGCAAAGGGTTGGATTGAATCAGGTTTATTTGCCGGTTTAAAAGACGGGAAAACTTACGAATTTCTTTTTCTGTCCATCGTTGTTCAAGGTAATCAATAATATTGGATAAATTCTCCAATGATTCGTCAGTCCAAATAATTTTATAGATACTTTCCATAAATTTTTTTGGCTGATTCATGAGAATTCAAACGTCCTGCCTCAATGTCCTTTAATCCGCGATTTATCGATGCCAGTTCTTCTTCATTTAACTCGGCATACCAATCCTTTGATTTATTGTACTTTACTTTAATTGACTGAAGCTTTTCAATAACCGAAGCATCATTCAGTTTAGAAATCCATTCGATTAAATCCAATTTTTTAGTTTGCATGTTCATTGTCTATACTTTTTTACGAATATACAACTTTTTTAATATCTCCGTAAACAAAAAAACCATTAATTCTTAATCATCATATTAGACTTACCATGAAACTGGTAAAAATTTGCCTTTAGGGTTGATGAGCGCATTGCTGTGCATATTGCCGGGGTGTGTTTCCGGTGTATTGTTTAAATACCCTGTTAAAAGTAGCTTTTGAATTAAACCCACTGTCAAAAGCTATGGCCAGCAATGTGTATTCACTGGTATCCCCGGATTGCAACCTGGATTTTACTTCTTTAACGCGGTATTCATTCACAAACGCAGCAAAATTTTTGTGCATCTTTTTATTCAACACTACAGACAACTGTGTTTCGTCAACATCCATCATCTGGGCAAAACTATGTATGCTTAACAAATTATCCCGGTACGCTTTGCTTTCCATCATGAATTCGTGCAAGGATTCTGCTGTCAAACCCAAAACAAGGTTGTCATCATCAACATCAGGACTAACAAGCAACTGGTCCTGTTTACGTAAAGCAAGATATCCACAATAAAATAACCCGGCAGCAGCACCACCTGCAATCACAGCAAACACATCAATACCAATGTCATGATTGATTAAAACTAAACAACTTGCACCAATCATCAACACAGAAAACCCACCAAAAACCACAATTAATGCAGGCAACCATTGCCTGATGAATTTTTCCGGCACCGGCCAGGTGTTTTTCACGGCTGTATAATATGCCTTATGTAACATTGCAATCCATACCACATAAAGCAACATAATTATAGTGATGCCTAACATAAAAATGGCAGGCTTAACAGGATATATTATTAAACTACCGGAAATAAAGGCTATAACAACCAGTACATGTACCAGATAATAAGGCTTTCCATAATGTTTTATGTACGATGTCACATGAAGGTATAAAAAAGGCCCCGTGACCAACAGAAAAGATGCAGCAAGTATTTTCAGGTCAATGGCTGTGATAAAAACCACATTTATATACATGGTGCTAAAATACCCTGCTACTGACAACAAAGCCAGGAACAACCATGTTATATGCAAATATGTTCTTTTGTTAAACGGCAGGGTAAATGCAGAATACAATGCCTGAACAGCAGGTATTAGGTATAACATTTCCATGACATTAGTTTTTGTGTGGTTCGGTTACATGTTGGCTGATTACACTTTTTAACTCATCTCCTTTTTGTGTTCCGATTAAAAGATGCCGGCCATTTTTAAAAACAAGCTGCAATCCTGTCTTCCCTGATACATTGTATGCTCCGGATGATTTTCCACTGAGAAGACGAATGCCATAGCCCCCATATTCTTTCATTGGCTGATAGATTCTTACATACGCATTTTCAATCTCAGACCAGGGGTAAAACCTGTATTTCCCGTGATAGGGTTTGTATTTCAACCATACACCCTTTTTGGTAACTACTGTTTCCAACCTGTTCATATACAGGAATGCCAGTAAAAAAGCCGGAATAAGTGGCATAAAACAGAGCGCCGTATCTGGCAGGGGATGGTTGCCAAAAGGCACGCCCATGATATTTTGCTGAACAACAGCAACCAAACTCAACAGAAATAACAACACTACCAGGAGAAATACCCAAGTTTGCCTTTGTTGTTGTGTCTCCTTGTAAAGAACCTCTTCTTGTTGAAATTTTTTTTGTGTTTTCATAATGCATTTTTTTTGATTACGCTTTCAAAATAAACACAATCCAAGTTCCTCATCGCCTCAAAATAATTTTGATACCAGGTAAATTGGTCTCAAAAAATTTGAGACATTTCATATTTTTTTTCATTCCCCTAAATTTTTAAAAGCTTGATTCATAATCATAGTGTCTCATGGCATTCATTTTCATTTCTTAAAGATAATATTTAATTTTATTCAGTCATTGAAAAACCAAACCGCAATGCAAAAAACTGCATTTAGTAAACACATAATCATCGCTGTTGCACTTTTAAGTACTTTCAAGTTGATTTATAGCCAAAATATCGTGCTAAACCCCGGTTTTGAAAACAATTTCGATTATTGGATGTACGCATCCGATTTTCCGGGTGTCACGGATTTTTCAATTGATAACAGCACTGTGCATTCAGGTTCAGCGAGCGCGAAAATAACTGTCACTGACAGCAGCTCAAACACAGCCATCATTGCCCAGAACCTGACGATAACGGAACACAAACATTATGAATTCAGTTTTTGGATTAAAACCAACAACATCGAACAATACGTGCTTCCCTACACAAAATTCATGGATGACACAGTGCTGGTTTTTGAAAACTTTTATTGCCCATCAGGCAATGTTAACGAGTGGACAAAAATACAGTCACAGTTCACAGCACCTACAGGCACTGATAATTTGAATTTATTCATCTTCATGTTTGGAAAAGGGACCATGTGGCTGGATGATTTTATGTTTACAGAAATTTCAGAAAATTCAAGCTCCGGTTTTCATGTCAACATTGCCGAAGAAACAGGTTATTTTAATCATTTGTTTTCTGCCAATGGCCCCGGCCCTGTTAATGAAAGCCACTCCAACAACTACATTGATAAATTTCAGGCTATGGGGATTGAATACGCACGTACCCACGATTACCTGTATTCCTTTGACCACAGCATAATTTTTCCGGATACCACTAAAGACCCGCTTAATCCGGATGCATACGATTTCACAAGCACCGATACCTGTGTCGAAAACATCATCAACGCAGGGGGAAAAGTGTTTTACCGCTTTGGTGAAAGTGCCCACTACCCACCCGATGGTCACACACCCGCAGATAAAGACAAATGGGCTAGGTATGTGTGCAAATACTAAAACATTACATCGACGGCTGGAACAACGGCTACAATTACGGGATTGAATACGCTGAAATATGGAACGAACCCGACCTTCCCGATTTCTGGTCTGGTGATGTACAGGAATACATTGCATTGTACCGGATAGCTGCAAACAAAATAAAAGATTATGACCCTACCATCAAAGTGGGTGGCCCGGCTGTATCTAACCCTTATGACCGGTCTTTTATGGATGTGTTTCTGGACTCAGTTTCAACCCATAACCTGCCTGCTGATTTCATTTTGTACCATTTGTATTATCATCCCAATCCTTATCATTTTTTGTACACCAACGAAATGGTCAGGGAAAAAACAGATGCATATGGTTTGACTGACATTGAGCTGATTAACACAGAATGGAATTCATACATGTTCAATTTCGAGCTGCAATGGGAATATGGAATGTTTGATGCTTTGAACGCTGCCACCCTTGCTTCGACATTGCATTACATGCAGCAAAGTACCATTGGTAAATTGTTCAGATACGCATTCATCAACACGTGGTTTGGCCTGATAAGGATGGATGATGAATGGTACAAACCCGGCCTTGCCATGCGTTCAGCGTATGAAATCATGCATGCCAACAAACAACTGGAAACAACAGGAAGCGACAACCTGGGAAAAACCATCACAGCAGCACGGGATACCGCTACTCAACAAATAAAAATAATGATTGCCGACAATGCTTCCGCCGATACCGCTTATCATTTGTTTGTTGACAACATAGAAAACAATGTAAGCTATGATTATGAAATTTACCGCATAGATTCCCTACATGCACATAATTTGGTAAGCAGTGGCAGTGTTGACAACACTCATCCTGATATAACCCAGCATGTAAACCCGCCCTACGTTGACATCATCATCATGGATAAAATCGTGTCCGAACCAGCCAAAAACATTCAGCAACATTACATTGCCGTTTATCCAAATCCTGCCGGTGATTACCTGATCATTCATTCAATTGATAATTCCCCTGTGGACATCAAAATATGCACACAAAACGGCCAGTTCCTTATTGCTTTTGATGACATCACTCATAAAAAAATCAACACGGCACAGTTTTCATCAGGCACCTATATTGTCAATGTATATCAAAACCACGGATTAAAAGAAAGCCGGAAAATTGTTATTTCAGATAAGTGATGGGAACTAAACAGTATCAGCAAAAGCAGCTCCTCCCCGCAGAAACACATCTTGTAAAGCATTATCCCGGAGAGGGTATGAAAATCAGTACATCTTCAGTAATATTTCATCACCAATGTTCTGTTTGCCTCCTCATAATCAAACATCTATCTCTTCAGACAATTTTATTAACTTTCCATACCTTATAAAACATAATAAGATTGACAAAAATCTTTGTTTTTATGTAAAATCTTGTTTTTCTTTCGCTACGGAAAATAAACATAAAAACGCAAATACAATGAAACGCATTTTAGTACTAGGAGCCGGGCTTTCAGCCACCAGTCTGATTGACTACCTTCTCGAACACTCCGAAAAAGAAGACTGGCAATTGCGCATCGGGAACCGCCATCCCGAAAAAACCGCTGAAAAGATCAAAGGACATTCACGCGGGGAAGCCATCAAATTTGACGTTCAAAACCAGGCTCAAATTGATGAAGAAGTAAAAGCGTGTGATATTGCTGTATCATTCCTTCCTGCACGTTTTCATGCACTGATAGCTGAAGCCTGTGTAAAACACGGAAAACACATGGTAACTGCGTCTTATATCTCAAAAGAGATGCGGGCACTTGATAAAGCTGCAAAGGACAAAGGTATAGTATTGCTAAACGAGCTGGGTGTGGACCCGGGCATTGACCACATGTCTGCCATGCGGGTAATTGACAAAATTCGTAAACAAGGTGGTAAGATGCTGGCCTTTTCATCCAGCACAGGCGGTTTGATAGCCCCTGAATATGACAACAACCCATGGCATTACAAATTCACATGGAACCCGCGCAACGTTGTACTGGCAGGTCAGGCAACATCCTGCTTTCTGGAAAACAACAAATACAAGTACATTCCTTATCACCAGTTGTTTACCAGAATAGACACCACTGAGGTACTGGATTATGGTGAATTTGAAATATACCCAAACAGGGATTCCTTGTCATACCGAAAAACTTATGGGTTGGAAGACATTCCCAGCATTTTCAGGGGAACATTACGCCGCCCGGGGTATTGCGAAGCATGGAATGTATTTGTACAGCTTGGACTGACAGATGACTCTGTTGTTTACGAAGGCGATAAAAACACATCGTACAGAGAATTCGTCAATTCATTCCTGCCTTATGACCCTGAAAAATCCGTGGAAGAAAAAATCTGTGCCATGTTTAATTTGGACGAAGATGGTGATATCATGCAAAAAATCAAATGGCTTGGCATTTTCGGAGACACACCGATAAACATGGAAAACGCTACCCCTGCCCAGATTTTACAAAGCATACTTGAACCCAAATTTGCCCTTGATGAAAATGACAAAGACATGATTGTCATGCAGCACAAATTTGTGTATGAACAGAATGGAGAGAAAAAAGGCAGAAAATCAAGTTTTGCTTACATTGGCAAAGATCAGACACGAACAGCTATGGCCATCACGGTAGGTATTCCTGCTGCCATTGCCGTTCGCATGGTTGCCACTGGAGAAATCAAACTTACGGGGGTACATACACCTGTCATTCCCGAGTTGTATAATCCCATTCTTGACGAACTGGAAAAATATGACATTCAGTTTATTGAAGAAGACATGGAAGTGTAAGTTATCAGGGGATAGGTTTAAGATTTCACATGACATAACCCCTAACCCTTGATTATGTTTTTTGAAGTTTCCCAGTTTTTTCTCAGGTGCAAGTACTGATTATTATTTTTGTTGTCTGAGTGCTTCGTACATAGCAATGCCGGAAGCTACAGACACGTTGAGTGAAGTTATTTTCCCTTTCATGGGTAATTTTACAATGGCGTCCACATGTTTCATTACCTGGGCAGAAATGCCTTTTTCTTCAGATCCCAAAACCAGTGCAAGCGGGCCTGCAAGGGATGTTTCAAACAAGAGGGCATCTGCTTTTTCAGTTAATGCAAGCACTTTCAATCCTGAATTTTTCAGGAATTTCACGGTTCCGGACAATACATTTACTTTGCAGACATCCACCCTATTCAATGCTCCGGCAGAAGTTTTCATAGCATCGGCATTGATGCGTGCGGCACCTTTGTCGGGGATAATGATGGCATGTACACCGGCACATTCAGCGGTACGGACAATGGCTCCAAAATTCCGCACATCCGTCACCCCATCAAGAACAAGAATAAACGGATCTTCTCCTTTTTCATAGATGCCGGGCAACACATCTTCGATTTTGCAAAAAGCTACAGGCGATATCCATGCCACAATGCCCTGATGATTCTTTTTTGTGATGCGGTTAATTTTATCCGGGGGCACTTTCTGTATATATACATTTCGTTCTTTTGCCAGTTTGAATATTTCCGGAACATGAGGATTTTGTATGTTACCGGCCACCTGTATTTTATCAATACTTTGACCTGATTTCAATGCTTCAAGTACCGTATGGATACCAAAAATGTAGTCGTGATTTTTTGTTTTATTTTCCATAATAAAAAATTATTCAGGCACTGAATAGGCATATCCTTCGCGCCAGGATTGCACAGCCTGCATCCAAGCATCTTTATACCTCTTATCCCTGATAAGTATAAATTCATTATTACTTAAGGATGCTGAATCACGAACAAAATTAAACACCAGCCCCTGGTAATCATCTGTTGCACCGTACACCCATTTTTCTTTTCCTGCATCTTTATACACTTCATGCGGAGCCCCGAGAACCACATATACCATACCTCTGTCTGTACGCCATCCTGCTTTTTCAGCGGTAAAAAACTGATTGGCCAACTGTACCCTGTTATAATATATGCGGATTAACTCTTTGGCCCTGTCTTCAGTTTTTCCCTGTGCATACCAGAATTCATCCACGGCCAGTTTTGTATTTTCATCAGAAATAATTTTTTCATATTCTTTTGCCGTACTGATGTATTTTACTGGGTTTACCATATCAGTTATCTGCCTAATCCATGGGAAAAATACAGATTCCCTGTATATTCCCAGTCCGTTAGTTGTGGCTGTATCCGCTGTGAACCAATAAAAACCAGAAGTATCCAGAGAGATTGTATCACCCATACGATAATAGGAGATAAACTCCGGATTCTTTGCCATGGAAATTGCCTGTTCGGTAACATAGGGTGCAGCTGGACACAGTGAATCCACAGGGAAACGTAGCATCATGACGGAATCTTCTTTTATCAAATCTGAGGTAATGCGTATCTTCCTGTTACCGGAAATAAAATCATAAAACAAGGGAGTTCTTTCAGGGGTAAGGTATTCGGGGAAAAAATAGTTTGCATTTCCATGTGTGGATTTATTAATATTGAAAACAAAAGGTTTATAGGATTTTTTATTTTTATCAAAAAAGATGATTGAAGCAAAATAACCCTGACCTGATTTCAGGCTTGTTGGGAAATAATTAATAAACACACCTCTTTCGTGGGATTTAAAATCATAACTTAAGCTAGCAGAATCAGCAATTTCCCTGGTCTGAGCACTTCTGATGGCATATTTAACACCGAGGCGCACCCCCCCACCTTGCCTCTGATCATTTCCAGGGGTAGGCATCAAATTATCAAGGTTCATTGTAAAAAAAATAAAGGTTTTATCATTTGAAGCATGATACGGCCTTACCCGGGGATTGATATTTGAACTTCCGGGATCATACAACGCTGCATAATTGGTTTTACGGGAGGAAGGGATTTCGTAACTTACCTTGGTACTCACACATCCCACGAGAAAAACACTTACTAAAACAAACGCTTTAATCTTTGTCATCTTCATAACCAAAAAGTTCATTCATGTCTTTGAGAAAACGCCTCAAATATGTTTTCGATCCAAGGGAATATCTGTATGAAGGCTGGTCTCCCTGGTCTTTAATCAATCGATTTCCGGGCCTGACATCGTAAACGGCCTGATTGAATTCGGTATTGGTTGAAATGGCAACCATGTTTCCCAATTCGTATCTAAAATAGTACCAGGTTTCAGCATCGATTTCAAAATACATGTGAAACTTATCTCCATGCCTGTTCTTTTCCAGTGCGATGAAACTAAACACATTTCTGTTTACGGGGTTATCATACAGTGATGATATACCGACAGGGCCTTCGTGAATGAACATGCTTTTTTCTTTATACCACTTCATATTCACATCAGTAAGGACAACCAATTTCTGCATTTCTTTCGGGGCATTTTTAACGTTCCCCATACTCAATTCAGAAAACCATTCTTCGGCTTTTTCCTGTCCCAAGTATTCCAGGATGGCCTGTTCATAAATATCATTGCTCAGGTCTGTCCCTGTAAGCCCCGTAGCAGTATTGATGTCTTCAGCCATAATATCAAAAGCCTTATCATTGAAATGAAAGTCCATCAGCATAACGAGATTCATGCTGGTTGTTTCGTTTTCAGGGCTATAAGAAAACTCGCCTATGGGATTGGGTTTAAAAAGGCCAAATGCATGTGAAAAATGAAAGCGTCCGTACCCGTTCATTATACAATCCAAACGTCCAAACCGGAGCATATTGCCGTGAATGTTTTCTTCTTCCAATTTATCTTTGTTTGCTACTGTATAAGCCATGTCTCTTTCATCAAAAACGAGGTATCCGTCAGCCATGAACAAATTTTCATCGGTATGTCTTTCTTTGGGTGAATACATAGCAACGTAAGATGAATCACGGTAGATATTTAGCCCTACAGCAAGTTCAGCGAGGTTTATATCCACGGGAGTACTATCAACTGGAATAGCAACATTCTCAGGATCAATTTCTTCTCTGAATTTTAACCATTTACTGTCAATGCCCGGACACTGGTGTTTTATTTTTGCTCCACCATCAAATATCAGGTTTTTCTGATTAGCATACAACTCGACATCACCCTGGAAATAAAAATTGGGACTAAGGCTAAAACCATCTGGTTCAGCAATGGCACCTTTTCCATAGGTTTGACCGGTTTCATCAACACCTACCTTTGTTAAATAAATGGTTTGAATTTGCTTTGCTTTATCCACATAATCATAATCACCGTATGCTGTATAAGATTTACGTCCCTGAACATTGATGGTAGCGTTTTTAATGGCATGAAAGCGGTTGGTGGTATTCGCTATAATTGTAGCTTCCAGCAGAGGTTGCATAACCGCATCTTTTTCTACAACAATTTTTCCATCATTTGTATAAATGGTCGCATCAGCGATACGCAGGAACCTAACTCCTTCAGTCGAGATAATATAATTATTCAAATCATAGGTTGCAACAGGAGCAACAAACTGCAATGAATCCTGATCGGGATGTACTGAAATGAACTTTGGTCCTTCGAGAAACAGTTCTTCCCATGTTTCATCAGACATGCCGGGGTTTTTCTCAATCTCATCAACCGTTTTTGCATCACTTTTGATATTGATAATGGTTTCATCCATATACCAGACTAGTTCTTTCATAAAACCAATGTACTGGTTTTTCGGAAAATCAACATAAGTACCTTCTCCATTGGTTTTAAAATGGCCTTTACGTTCCGGAAAATCAATGTGAGCGTTGACATTGTTGGTAGCAAAATCTATTTCAAGCTTATTATCAGCAATAAGTTCAAAATTGGCCGTATCAGCATCAATATAAGCCTTGTCAAAAGTAAAATGTTCTGAATAGGTTTTTGACTGTTCGATGTCAATTACACCTTTTCCTTCCAATCCATGCGGTGTAAGCACTAATTCGCCTTCCATTTCAGATTGTTTTTCAAACATAACAAATTTTTCATCAATGGATTTGGTAACATATTTATCATCGTATGGGTACCAGCGTATTTTGTCATTTTTTCCCTGCACATCAGGATACTCTACGGGAGCAGATTGTGCTTCCATATCCAACGAATTAGCATGTGCATGCAACGAATCAGGGAAAAACATAACTTTTTCAACATCTGCAAAACTATTGCGGTACTTAATATTTCCTTTTCCTTTTAACCCCTGGTAACTGAGGTCGATTTCGTTTTTATAACTGCCTTTTCCTTTATAAACCGGGCACCCTTCATCTGGTATAATTCGTTGAAATCCAAGTGAATAATCCGGCCTTACTTTCAGAGTCTCTTCAATATCAGGGAATATATCAGCAGAGTAAAATGTGCCGGCAAATTCCAGGTTTTTTTGGCTATATCCTTTTAAGCTATCAATTTTGTATGGATCAATTTTAAAATAAAAATTGTTGCGCTTATACACCCCATCATAAATTTCTTTGTCATCATAATACACATAACTTTCTTTTTTGGAAATGAATTGCGGATATTGTTCCATATTCAATTTCCCTGATTTATTTCCCGGGTCATCGATAAAATACTCACCATCAATATCTTCAATGGTATTTTTTACAATTTTAAGGACTTTACCCCCATCGGCCAGTATTTGTCCGGATTCCACCAGCATTTTCATGGAATCACAGCGAGGCATATCCACTTTAAAATTACCATAATCGAACTTAAACTCATACCCGTAAAAAAAGAACTGGCCTGATTTCATAGTTCCATTGAATACAAAATTCCGGTCTTTCTTCATGATAATTTTTTTATCAATAGGATAAATTTCCACATTTTGTGAATCTGACAAATGCACTTGTGACACACCATTGATCTGAAGATCATAATTCAACAGGCTCAATGTAGCATTGGGGGTTCTTCCTTGTGTTTTAGAACTCAATTGCATGACATCATAATCAATTTTACCGCGATTAGCATCAAGGTATGACCACATTTCGGGTTTAATTTTCACCATATCGGAATCTGTATCATAGTGGATAAAACCAAGATATGCCAGGCGTAACAGCATTTGTTTTACTTGAAAAGGAGAATATTTGATGTAACGGGCAAAGTCTGTCAGGTTAAATTCAGGTGATCCCCAATATCCCACAAAATTCTCAAGCCTGATAAAAGGATGAACCTCGTCAATAACCTGGATATCGTTGTACCTTGATTTTGAGAAGAAATCAGTGGATTCAAAAAAGGCTTCGTTGACACCCGACATGGATTTGAGCATACCAAACTGCATTTTATATTTTTCTATTTCCCACTGCAACCAGGTAAAATCCATGTGAAGCCTGTGATACGAATTGGTAAAATACACTTTGGACATGCCTTTATTATCCCTTTGCAGGTTCAGTAATTTATTATTAAATGTATAAGTCATCATCAGGCTGGGATGATAAATGGAATCTTCATTCAGATGCAGTGTTATTTCTGTATTATCCGAATATATCTGCCGCGGATCAAGTATAAATGCCTCACTTTCGGCCACCAGCTTAATGGTATCACTTTTTGCAATGGTAATTTTAGCTTTCTGCTCTTTCACGCCCGATCCGATAAAACGCTGGCCTTTCATCATAAAACCACCTTCGTAATCAATGCCTTCCAATATCCCCTGCATTTCAAACTTTTTTGTGTATGTGTTGAAACGCGGATAGCTTGATTTTGAAAGGTCATCAATGTTCAGGGCTTTATCTTCTAATGTACCATACAGGGCATCTTCAAAATAATTTAAGTTGACAAAGAGGGCAGAATCTGCCGTGTACCCCTGTTTAGTCAAATCAATCTGGTAGCGGTTCAGGTCAGCATACACAGAGTCAGGGCTTAACAATACACGCTCCCAGGTAACCTTTCCAAACTGTCCTTTCCAAACTTCTGACATGGGATAGGCTGTTCCGGATGTTCCTTTGATAATCACACTATCACGTCCGTAGAGTCCATACACATTAACATTTGAAAACTGCATGTAAAGGCCTTCTTCTTCTTTATATCCAATGTTATCAGGAAAATGAGAGACTTTCCATAACACACTGGGATGTCGATACATAATTGAATCGCGAAGCAAATCATTCGCATAAAACTGATACTCTGAAATCCGTTTGGCATTGATATAATTCCGTTCGTTCAACAATGTGATCAATCCATCCCGCCATTCCTTGTATTGGCCGCTATTAAATTCATGACGGTAAAACAACATCATATTTTCAGCATAAATAAACAAGTGAGGCCAGTCCCTTGCTCCTTTTGACACAAGCAAATTGGCAGTTTCAATGAAGTCATCTTTATCATCGTTACTCACACTATCAGACATCCAGAATATTTCAAAATTTTCTGCCAGGTCTTTACCTTCTTTCCCCTCAAATTTGATTTTATTAAGATTTTTACAAAATTTTTTACAAAATTCTTCATGCTCTTCAGGAAACTGAGCCTGTGAGAAGAGAAAATTTGGTAAGCATAAAAGCAACAAAAAAACAAAACGGAACTTTATTTTGATCATAATGTTTCAACGATTTAGCGGCTATAATTAATTATAAATACCGTATATAATCAATTTAAAAGGCTTTTAAAATTGAGATAAAGGAATCTGCTTTTAAAGAGGCACCACCAACAAGGCCGCCATTGATATCCTTTTGTTTAAACAAGTCAGATGCATTTTCGGGTTTAACGCTGCCACCATATAGTATTGGCACATCGTCAACATTTACATTTTTATAATGTTCCTTTAACAATGTGCGTATCCATGCATGCATTTCCTCTGCTTGTTCAGGTATAGCTGTTTCGCCTGTGCCAATCGCCCATACCGGTTCGTAGGCAATGATACTGCGTATGAGATAATCTTCATTTATATGAAAAAAAGATGCTTTGAGTTGTTCTTCCACCACTTTTTTGTGCCTGTCATTTTTCCTGTCTTCCAATATTTCACCACAACAAAAAATGGGTCTCAGTGCATTTTTCAGGCATATATCAATCTTTTTGTGGAGACTTTCATAAGACTCATTGTAAATATGGCGTCTTTCACTATGACCAATAATAACGTAATGAGCACCTGTGGATTTAATCATTTCCGCAGATATTTCACCTGTATAAGCCCCTGACTCATACTCGGCACAATTCTGTGCAGCCAATGAAATCCTTCTGTAATCCAGTATTTTGGCAATATCACTCAGATGAGTAAAAGGTACTCCAAGAATAATACGCACATGTGGATCCACTGTGGACGCATTTAGTTTGTTATTAATATCAGCAGCAAGTTTTATTCCTTGCTGCAAGTCAGTGTTCATCTTCCAGTTAGCAGCGAGAACTTTTGGTTTCATTCCCATGATTTTTTTTCATTTAAAATATGTTTACGCCGTAAATAATTTATAAAAATATGAATTAAAGCATAAAACAGGAAAATTCCAAATCCAATTGTCCACACGAGTAATTTTTCAGATTTTACCACCTGTTTCTGCATGGATTGTGCCAAAAGGTCATCACTCAAATCATCCACACTAAAATCTCTGTAATTCCATTTGTTTAATATGGTACCATTTTTTACCAACATGACGGATGGATTTGACCTGACCATGGTTTTCAGAGTAATTGGATCTGTGCTGTAAAATTCAAAAGGAGCATCTTTCTCCTTAGCAAAGGTTTTTACATCTTCTTCGATTGACGAGGTCATAAAAAGGCATCCCATGTTATTTACATCACAATAATTATAGAGTTTTTTTAGATTTTCAATGTTTTTATTTTTCACTTTCAGAATATCCCAACTGATGATAAAAAAAGTGTAACGATCATCTGCAAGCACCAGGTCTGTGATGTTTTCCGGGGTTTCATTTTCCGGTATCACTGCATCCTCAGGATTATAATAAACAGCATCCACAAATTTCCATTCGCTGGTTAGTGGCAAATCATACAAGGTAAATTCTCTGCTATCGCCATTGTTTTCATAAATCAGTCCTAGGTTTTGAGGTAGTATTTCTTTTTCAGAATCAACAGACACAAAAGTCCATTCTGACAAAGGCAATTCATTTACCTGAAATTCTTCCACGTGGCCATCGAGTTCATACAAATAGGTAGCGTCGAATAAATCTTCAGGGACTACCATGTTTTGCTTTCTTTCTTTTTCAAAAGTCAATGGCATGGTGGTGATACTAAAATCATGGATTGGAGGCTCATACCCTTTTTTAACCAGTTCATTTTTGGTTTCCTGCCATTCCCACTGTTCTCCATCCGGAATGTTGTTAACATCAAATTCCCTGACTTCCCCTGTTTCAACATTTTTGTAAACTATAACGGTTTCATAAACCGGAACGTTATCTCTTTCAGAATCAGGTATTTCCATTCCAGCCTGGATATTATTTCCTATTCTATACGGACGGAAATCCAGTATAGGTAAATGCCGGTAGCAATATATGGACAGCCAAACGGTAGATACCGCAAAAACAATCAGCAGTGTCCATTGCACACTTGGGGGTAAATTGGGTTTAAAATCCTTTCGTTTCAGAAAAACAGGCACTGTCATTGCCATAAAGACAACATTTTTCCAGAAAGTAGCCCAGTTGGACAAAATAATTGCATCCCCAAAACATCCGCAATCCTGCACCGGATCAGCAATGGCAATCCACAGCGTTAAAGGCAGGAACACAATCATAAACAACATAACTCCCCAGGACCCCAATTTAGGTTTCAGATTAAACAGCAATGAAATCCCTATCAGCGATTCTGCCACAGACATAATGACTCCAAATATCAGGGCTGCAGGTTGCAGAAAATCCAACCCCATCGCCACAAAATAATCCACAAGCTTGAATTCTACCCCCATGGGATCAACCACTTTAACAAATCCGGAAAACACAAACACAATACCCAAAATAATCCGGAAAATATTAATCAAGGTTTTCATAGAACAATTTTTTTTATTTTAAACGCCCAAAATTAATCAAAAATTGCATTAAATGGAATGATAAATGTCAGATTTATGTTATGCCATCATGCCAATAAAAACCCCACATTTCATCGGGTATTGATACTGCATGTTTTACATCATAAATTCACAATGCCTTTATGCTTCAACATCTCAATCAATTTTCGAAAAATGGCATCTGCCGGCAACATTTTATCCGAAGCATCCCCACAATTGAGTGCTTCAAGCCCAATGTTTTTGCGGATCATCATTTCATACATTTTTCTTACTTCCCATTGATAATCAATATCAGCTTCATGAAGGTCATCTTTCCCTTTCAAATAACTTCTTTCACCACCACCACGCTTATTATTTACAAGTTGAGATTTTACAAAATCGTGCGGTACATTGAGGTATATACTCAAATCCGGCTTGGGAATACAAAAATGATCAAATTCTGTTTTCAATATCCACTGCATTAGTTCCATTCGTTCTTTTTCCGTTTTGAATTTAGCACATTGATAAGCAATGTTTGAATACACATACCTGTCAACCAAAACATATTTTGATTTTTTGCGCCATTGACGGATCTGACCGGATGCATCTTTCTGGTCTCCTGCAAACAGCAATGCAACGAGGTAAGGATTAACATCTTCGATTTTACCAAGCTCACCACGTAAGTACCGTCCTACCAAATCCCCAAATACGGGGGCATCCACACGCGGGAAATGAATGTACCCGAAAGGGATGCCTTGTTCAGAAAACCAGTTTTTCAACATAGCAACCTGGGTTGATTTTCCTGCACCATCCAACCCTTCAATAACGAGAAATTTCATAAGACATGGATTTATACTAATTTTATCACGCTAACAAAGATGAACAAAAAAATGTTTACTCAAAAACAGACTATCAATCTTAACGGAAAACTAATGGATTTCGAATATCCAAAAGTAATGGGGATTTTGAATGTTACCCCAGACTCCTTTTACGATGGCGGGAATTACACAACATCAGCAAATATAACAACACATGTTAAGGAAATCATCAGTGAAGGAGCTGATATAATAGATGTGGGCGGCATGTCATCTAGGCCGGGTGCTAAGATTATTGATGCCACAGACGAATGGAGCAGACTGGATAAGGCTTTGGATATTATCAGAACCATATCACCAGACATGCCGGTTTCAGTGGATACTGTCCGCTCTGGGATTGCGTATAAATCCATTGATAAATACCACGTTGACATGATAAATGATATTTCAGGCGGCCGGATGGACGAGGCTATGTTTGATGTTGTGGCTGAGAAACAAATCCCCTATGTTATGATGCACATGCAGGGCACACCAGCCACAATGCAAGAAAAACCCAGCTACAAGGATTTTCCCGGAGACATTCTATCATTTTTTCATCAACAAATCTCGAAATTAAAAACAAAAAATGTCCATGATATTATCATCGATCCGGGTTTTGGTTTTGGAAAGACTGTGGAACAAAATTACATGCTGTTGCATCATCTTAGGAGGTTTAAAATCATTGGTCATCCCCTGATGGTGGGATTATCACGCAAGAGCATGATCACAAAGTATCTAAACATCACTGCATCAGAAAGCCTGCCGGAAACATCTGCCTTGCATGCTATGGCACTTATGAAAGGAGCTGACATTTTGCGGGTTCATGATGTAGCGGCAGCAAATCGTGTGATAACACTTATGATGAAAATGAAAAACAGTTTCAACAGTAATTGGTAATGTGTTTCAATAATTATTTATATCTTCGGGCAACTTATGGTACACGCATTTATAACCATCCGTTTTCTAGATGTTGTTGATATATTTCTGGTGGCCTTCCTGCTCTACCAGCTTTATTTGCTCATACGGGGCACTGTTGCCATGCGTATCTTTATTGGCGTGTTTTCTATTTACCTGTTTTGGTTGATTGTAAAAGCCATGAATATGGAAATGCTTGGTTCCATTCTCGGGCAGGTTATTGGTGTAGGGGTTATTGCTTTGTTGATTGTATTTCAACAGGAAATCAGGCAATTTTTATTGATGCTGGGGAATCAGAATTTTCTGAACAAGCACTTACCATTCATACGTTATTTCAGCAAAACAACGTCTGTCAGTAAATCCCATATTGATACCATTGTAAACGCTGTTTATCATCTCTCAGAAAATTATACAGGTGGATTAATTGTTATTTCAAGAGACTCGGAACTAAATACTTACATTGGCAGTGGGGAAATTATTAATTCCGATATTTCAGACCGGTTGATACAGAATATTTTTTATAAAAATGCGCCTTTACATGATGGTGCCATCATTGTTGTCAAAGATAAAATCAAAGCTGCCGGATGTGTATTGCCTGTATCTCAAAGCATTGACATCCCTAAAAACATGGGATTGCGTCACAGGGCTGCTGTAGGGATAAGCGAACAAACCGACAGTGTTGTGGTTGTTGTTTCTGAACAAACAGGTGAAATCAGCATGGCTAAAAAAGGAAAAATTTATAGAATTACCACAAAAGACAAGCTCAAATTAATTTTGATTAAGGAGGTAGGACAATGATAATTGCTGTTACAGGGAGCAGTGGCTTTATCGGCAAAAAAATAAAAATGCATTTTTTCACCCGTGGACAAAAGGTAATCAGTGTTCCCAGAAAGGTTCTCTATGAAAAACCTGAACTGGAAAAATTTCTGGAAGAAGTGGATGTAATCATTCATTTGGCTGGTACTCCAATAACAAAACGCTGGACCATGCACAACCATAAAAAGATGTTCAACAGCCGTGTAATAACAACACAAAACATAGCCCATGTAATTGATAATATGCAAAATCCCCCAAATCTTTTTATCAGCACATCTGCTATTGGAATCTACAATAACATCCATTACCACGATGAAAGCAGTAATGACTTTTCTGATAATTTTCTGGGCACACTTTGCAAAGCATGGGAAGCCCCTGTAAAATCAATTAAAACAGATAAAACCAGGACCATAATTACCAGGTTGGGTATTGTCCTTGGGGATGGAGGTATGTTATCCAGATTATCATGGTCGTTTAAAATGGGGCTTGGAGCAAAAATAGGCCATGGAGAATATCCAATGCCGCTTATACATATTGACGATCTGCTTGCTTTTTATGAAACTGCTATTAATGATGCCGGTTACCAGGGGATATA